>NZ_JAMYLA010000065.1:0-32361 GCF_040317725.1 Mesorhizobium sp. M1396
ACCCTTGTTGATGTCCTCGAGCTTCAACGTGTGGGTGATCATCGGGTCGATCTGGATCTTGCCGTCCATGTACCAGTCGACGATCCTCGGCACGTCGGTGCGGCCGCGCGCGCCGCCGAAGGCAGTGCCCATCCAGGTGCGGCCGGTGACCAGCTGGAACGGCCGCGTCGAGATTTCCTGGCCGGCACCGGCGACGCCGATGACGACGGACTTGCCCCAGCCGCGATGCGAGGCTTCGAGCGCCTGGCGCATCACCTTGGTGTTGCCCGTGCAGTCGAACGTGTAGTCGGCGCCGCCGATCTGATCGGCGCCGCGCTTGGTCATGTTGACGAGGCGAGGCACGACATCGCCGTCGATCTCCTTCGGGTTGACGAAATGCGTCATGCCGAATCTCTCGCCCCAGGCCTTCTTGTCGTTGTTCAAATCGACGCCGATGATCATGTCGGCGCCTGCGAGCTTCAGGCCCTGGATGACATTCAAGCCAATGCCTCCGAGACCGAAGACTATCGCCGTCGCGCCGATCTCGACCTTGGCGGTGTTGATGACAGCACCGATGCCGGTGGTGACGCCGCAGCCGATGTAGCAGATCTTGTCGAAGGGCGCGTCCGGATTGACCTTGGCCAGCGCGATTTCGGGCAGCACGGTGAAGTTGGAGAAGGTCGAACAGCCCATGTAATGAAAGATCTTGTCCTTGCCGATCGAGAAGCGCGACGAGCCGTCGGGCATCAACCCTTGCCCCTGCGTGGCGCGGATTGCCGTGCACAGGTTGGTTTTTCGCGACAGGCAGGACGGGCACTGCCGGCATTCCGGTGTGTAGAGCGGGATGACGTGATCGCCCTTCTTGACCGAGGTGACGCCCTTGCCGACATCGACGACGATGCCGGCGCCCTCATGGCCGAGGATCGCCGGAAACAGGCCTTCGGGGTCGGCGCCCGACAGCGTGAACTCGTCGGTGTGGCAGATGCCGGTCGCCTTGATCTCGACCAGCACCTCGCCCTCGCGCGGACCGTCGAGGTCGACCTCCATGATCTCCAACGGCTTTCCGGCGGCGACTGCGACTGCGGCACGCGTTTTCATCAGGCATTCCTCCAATGCGAATTTTTTTCCAAGGTTTCAGGTTTCATCGACACGATCAACTGGAAGCTGGTGCCTGGGCTGGGCCACAGCGATGAATTGGAATCGCAAATCGATTGAAAGGCAGTGATTTGCATGGTCGGCTTGACCCTGCAAGCACAGGCCATAAAAGGAACGGCCGACCCGAGGGATGACATTCCGCATGTTCACCAAGATTCTGATCGCCAATCGTGGCGAGATTGCCTGCCGTGTCATCAGAACGGCGCGCAAGATGGGCATTGCCACGGTCGCCGTCTATTCCGATGCCGATCGCGATGCCGTGCATGTGGAGATGGCCGACGAGGCGGTGCATATCGGGCCTTCGCCCGCGGCTCAGAGCTACTTGGTGCCTGAAAAGATCATCGCCGCCTGCAAGGAGACGGGCGCTCAGGCCGTGCATCCCGGCTACGGGTTCCTGTCCGAGCGGGCGGCCTTCTGTGAGGCGCTGGAAGCTGAAGGCATCGTTTTCATCGGCCCGAAGCCCAAGGCGATCAAGGCGATGGGCGACAAGATCGAATCGAAGAAGTTCGCCAACGCCGCCAAGGTTTCCACCGTGCCGGGCTGGCTCGGCGTCATCGAGAATGCCGACCACGCCGAAAAGATCGCGGGCGAGATCGGCTATCCCGTGATGATCAAGGCTTCGGCCGGCGGCGGCGGCAAGGGTATGCGCATCGCCTGGAGCCAGGCGGAAGTGCGCGACGGCTTCGACCGGGCGCGCTCGGAAGCCAAGAGCTCGTTCGGTGATGATCGAGTCTTCATCGAGAAATTCGTTGTCGATCCGCGCCATATCGAAATCCAGGTGCTGGCCGACGCGCATGGCAACGCGCTCTATCTCGGCGAGCGCGAATGCTCGATCCAGCGCCGCAACCAGAAGGTCGCCGAAGAGGCGCCGTCGCCGTTCCTCGACGCCAAGACGCGCAAGGCCATGGGTGAGCAGTCCGTGGCGCTGGCCAGGGCCGTCGACTATCAGAGCGCCGGCACGGTCGAGTTCATCGTCGACAAGGACAAGAACTTCTATTTCCTTGAAATGAATACACGATTGCAGGTCGAGCACCCGGTGACGGAGCTCGTCACCGGCATCGATCTGGTCGAGCAGATGATCCGCATAGCGGCCGGCGAAAAGCTCGCCATCAAGCAAAGCGACGTCAAGCTGAATGGCTGGGCGGTGGAAAGCCGGCTCTATGCCGAAGACCCGTACCGCAATTTCCTGCCCTCGATAGGCCGGCTGACGCGCTATCTGCCGCCGGAGGAAGGACAATTCGGCGATGTCGTCATCCGCAACGACACCGGCGTCACCGAAGGCTCGGAAATCTCGATGTTCTACGATCCAATGCTCGCCAAGCTGTGCACATGGGCGCCGACGCGTCTGGAAGCCATCGATGCCATGTCGGAAGCGCTCGACAGCTTCGTCGTCGACGGCATCGAACACAACATTCCGTTCCTGGCGGCGCTGATGCAGCATCCGCGCTGGCGGGAAGGGCAGATATCGACCGCTTTCATATCAGAGGAATATCCCGACGGCTTCGCGCCTGTCGTGCCTGATAACGATGAGAAAGCCGTGCTGGCGTCGATAGCGACCGCGGTTGAACTGCTGCGCCGCGACCGGCTCGACCGGCTGGGCGGGCGGCTGGCGCCGCATTCGGGAGCGCTAAAGCGGGACTGGGTGGTGAAGATCGGTGATGACTATCTGTCGGCGTCGATCCTCGAGGGCATGATTTCCATCCCCATGGAAGTCGATCTGTCGATCGAGGGCGGCAAGGCACTGACCGTTGCATCCGACTGGCGGCCGGGCGACCTGATTTGGCGCGGCACGGTCGGTAAGCGCAAGGTTGCCGCTCAGATCAGGCCGGTTGCCAATGGCTTTCGCATCGCCTGGAAGGGCATGTCGGTGACCGCGCGCGCCATGCTGCCGCGCACCGCCGAGCTTGAAAGGCTGATGCCGGAGCAGGTGGCGCCGGACACGTCGAAACTGCTGCTTTGCCCGATGCCTGGCCTTGTCGTGTCGATTGCCGTTGCCGTAGGCCAGGAAGTGAAGACCGGCGAGACGCTGGCGGTGGTCGAGGCGATGAAGATGGAAAACGTGCTGCGCGCCGAACGCGACCTTGTCGTCTCCAAACTCAACGCCAAGCCGGGCGACAGCCTGGCCGTGGACGCGGTGATCATGGAATTCGCCTGAATCTCAACAGACCTTTTGGCAGGGGGCGGCAAGCCTGTTGTCAGCGGTGGTTTGTGCTGGACTGGTATCGTCGGGTCCCGGACAATACATCTCCACCGACTCAAGTTCCTTCGGGCAGCGCGAAAAACCATGGCAGATGACAGACTTCCCCGCGATCCCCTGAAGCGCGAAGCCGCGATAGCGGCAGCGCGGCCGGAGGCGCCGGCACGGCCCTTCGTCCATCTGCGTGTGCATTCGGCCTATTCGCTGCTGGAAGGCGCCTTGCAGATCGGCACGGTGGTCGCCCACGCGGTCAAGGACGGAGCTCCCGCCATTGCCGTCACCGACACCAACAATCTGTTCGGCGCGCTGGAATTCGCACAGAAGGCGGTGAAGGAGGGCATCCAGCCGATCATCGGCTGCCAGACCGCGCTCGCATTTTCCGGCGAAAACAGCGATGGCCAGCGCGACCGCAGGCGGCAAGGCCCTGACATGCGGCCGGTGGTCCTGCTTGCCGCGACCGAGGCCGGCTATTCCAATCTGGTCAGGCTGGTCAGCCGCGTCTACCTCGAAACGCCGCCAGGCGAGGCCGTGCACCTGACCACCGAAATGATGCAAGGCTATTGTGACGGGTTGATCTGCCTCAGCGGCGGGCCGCGCGGACCGATCGGCATCGCGCTCAAGGAAGATCGCCGCGATCTGGCCGAGGCACGGCTTTTGACCCTCAAGTCGATGTTCGGCGACCGGCTTTATGTCGAGCTGGACCGGGTTTCGGGTTATGATCGGGTGATCGAGAAATCCTCGATCGATCTTGCCTATGCCCATGAATTGCCGCTGGTCGCCACCAACGAGGCGTTCTTCTCGGCGCGCGACGATTATGACGCGCATGACGCGCTGATCGCCATCGCCGAGGGCTCTGTCGTCGCCGCCGACAATCGCCGCCGGCTGTCGCCGGACAATTTCCTGCGCAGCCAGGCCGATATGGCGCGGCTGTTCGCCGATCTGCCGGAAGCGATCGACAACACCGTCGAGATCGCACTGCGCTGTTCGTACTATCCGAAGAACCGCAATCCGATCCTGCCGCGCTTCACCGGCGGCGATGTCGCCGACAATGACGCCGCCGTGCAGGCGGAAGCCGACGAGCTGGCCCGTCAGGCGCATGAGGGGCTCGATGCGCGGCTGGCCGCGCATGGCCCGACTGCGGGCTACACGGTCGAGCGATATCGCGAGCGGTTGAATTTCGAGCTCGACATCATCACCAAGATGAAGTTTCCCGGCTATTTCCTGATCGTTGCCGACTTCATCAAATGGGCCAAGGCACAGGGCATTCCGGTCGGACCCGGCCGTGGTTCGGGCGCAGGCTCTCTGGTTGCCTATTCGACGACCATCACCGACATCGATCCGTTGCGCTTCTCCCTTCTGTTCGAGCGCTTCCTCAATCCCGACCGCGTGTCGATGCCCGACTTCGACATCGACTTCTGCCAGGATCGCCGCGAGGAAGTCATCCGCTACGTCCAGCAGAAATACGGTCGCGACCAGGTCGGCCAGATCATCACCTTCGGTACCTTGCAGGCTCGCGCCGTGCTGCGCGACGTCGGCCGTGTGCTGCAGATGCCCTATGGCCAGGTCGACAAGCTCTCCAAGATGGTGCCGCAGAACCCGGCCAATCCGGTCAAGCTCGCCGACGCCATCGCCAACGAGCCGCGCTTCGCCGAAGAGGCCGAGAGGGAGCCGATCGTCCAGACGCTGCTCGACATGGCGCAGAAGCTGGAAGGCCTCTACCGGCATGCCTCCACGCACGCCGCCGGCATCGTTATCGGCGACCGGCCGTTGTCGGAGCTGGTGCCGATGTACCGCGATCCGCGCTCGGACATGCCGGTCACCCAGTTCAACATGAAATATGTCGAGCAGGCCGGGCTGGTGAAATTCGACTTTCTCGGCCTGAAGACGCTGACCGTGCTGGAGACGGCGGTGAAGCTGATCCGTCGGCGCGGCATCGAGATCGACCTGGCGACCATTCCGCTCGACGACCCCGAGACCTATGCCATGCTGTCGCGCGGCGAAGTGGTCGGCGTGTTCCAGGTGGAAAGTGCCGGTATGCGCAAGGCGCTGATCGGCATGCGGCCCGACTGCATCGAGGATATCATCGCTCTGGTCGCACTCTACCGGCCGGGGCCGATGGAGAACATACCGACCTACAACGCCCGCAAGCATGGCGAGGAGGAGATGGCGTCGATCCATCCCAAGATCGATCATCTGGTGAAGGAGACGCAAGGCGTCATCGTCTACCAGGAACAGGTGATGCAGATCGCGCAGGAACTTGCCGGCTACTCGCTCGGCGAAGCCGACCTGCTGCGCCGCGCCATGGGCAAGAAGATCCGCGCCGAGATGGACAAGCAGCGCGAGCGCTTCGTCTCGGGCGCGGTCGAGCGCGGCGTCGGCAAGCCGCAAGCCGACTTCATTTTCGACCTGCTGGCGAAGTTCGCCGACTATGGTTTCAACAAGTCGCACGCCGCCGCCTACGCGGTCGTCTCGTATCAGACCGCCTATCTCAAGGCGCATTATCCGGTCGAGTTCCTGGCGGCGTCGATGACGCTCGACATGGGCAACACCGACAAGCTTGCCGATTTCCGTCAGGATGCGCTGCGCCTCGGCATCGAGGTTCTGGCGCCGTCGGTGATATCGAGTTTTCGTCCGTTCGAGGTCGGTGAGAACCGCATCTACTATTCGCTGGCCGCGCTCAAGGGCGTCGGCGACGCGGCGGTGGAGCACATCGTTGCCCAGCGTGGCGAAAAGCCGTTCAAGAACCTCGCCGATTTCTGCGAGCGGGTCGATCCGAAAATCGTCGGCAAGCGCGTCTTCGAAAGCCTGATCATGGCCGGCGCGCTCGACTGCTTCGGTCACGACCGCGCTTCGATGATGGCGGGCGTGGAACGCATGATGGGGCTGGCGTCGCTGGCGCAGCAGAACGCGGTTTCCGGACAGCATGACATTTTCGGCGCCTCACTCGGCGCCCAGTCGCAGGCACTTAATCTGCCGGCGACGGAGCCATGGCTCGCCGCCGACCGGCTGCACCGTGAATTCCAGGTGGTCGGCTTCTATCTCTCGGCGCACCCGCTCGACGAGTACAAGGCGGCCCTGCAGAAGATGCGGGTGCAGACGTGGGCCGAGTTTTCGGCGGCCGTCAAGCGCGGTGCCGCCGCCGGCCGTCTGGCCGGCACGGTAACATCCAAGCAGGAGCGCAAGACGCGTACCGGCAACAAGATGGGCGTTATCGCCTTTTCCGATACGTCCGGCCAGTATGAAGCCGTGCTGTTTTCGGAAGGGCTGGCGCAATATCGCGACCTGCTCGAAGCCGGCCGCTCCGTCGTTATCACCGTTGCGGCCGAGGACAGGCCGGAAGGCGTCAATTTGCGCATCAACTCGGTACAATCGCTAGAGGACGAGGCAAGCCGCGTCCAGAAGGCGCTGCGCATTTTCGTGCGCAACGCCTCGCCGATCAACACGCTGGCTGGACAGCTTGCCGTCAGGGGCGAAGGCCAGGTGAGCTTCGTTTTGATCAAGGAAGAAGGCGAGGGGGAGATTGAGATCGAGCTGCCGAACCGCTACCGGATCTCCCCACAGATCGCCTCGGCGATGCGAGCGGTGCCGGGCGTGGTCGAAGTGGAGCTGGTGTGACCACCGCACTTTCGGGCTGGCAGTCCGCCGGTCGGTTCCCGCCGCGGACGCCATCCCAATCGTCATGAAAGCGGCGGACAAGAAGGGTTGCAAGAGAGTCCGGCAATGACGCGCCTGCGCGACAGGCTGCGCAAGCTCTATCATGGGCGCACGCCGGCCGCTTCGCGGTTCCAAGCGGCCATCTTCTCAAACATACCGACGAGGGAAACTGACCAGCGGGGTGTTATGACGCCGCCACGTCGGCCGGCCTCATCGTCCTTCGCTGAAGATTGAGCAGATTGCCCATCAGGATCAGCAGCGCGCCGCCGGCGGTGAAGGCGTCGATCTGCTCGCTATAGAGCAGCCAGCCGATCAGCGCCGACAGCGGCACGCGCAGGAAATCCATCGGCGAAATGACGGTCGCGTCGGCATAGCCAAGCGCGCGGGCCATGCAGAAATGCGACGACATGCCGGTGAAGGCGATCAGCACTATCCAGGGCCACAGCTCCAGCGGCGGATTGCGCCACGTATAGAGCGCCGGAACGAGGCCGACCACCGACTGGATGATCAGCATCCAGAAGATGATGCGCACGACGCTGTCCGTCCGCGTCAGCGACTTGACCATCACCACGGAGATACCGAAGCAGACCGCGGCACCGAGCACGACGAGGTGTCCCGGATCGACCGAGCCGACTCCGGGGCGCACGATGATCACCACGCCGATCAGTCCCAGCACGATCGCCGCAAGCTTTGGTCGCGAGAGCCTTTCGCCGAGAAAAATCACTGCCAGGATAGCCGTCCAGATTGGCGTGGTGAATTCGATCGAGATCAGCACGGCCAGCGGGATCAGCGTCAGCGCGTAGAGCCAGGCCGCCTGGCCGGTATAGTGGATGACGTTGCGGGCGATATGGGCGACGGGGCGCCGCGTGCGCATGGCTGGAAAGCCGCCGCTCATCATCACCAGCGGCAGGAGGATCAAAAAACCGATCACCGAGCGCAGCTCCAGCACCTGGAAGACGTTGAGCTCGGCCGTCGTGGCGCGGCCGGCGACCGACATCGCCAGGAACGAGGCGATCGACAGCGCCATCCAGAACGCGGCCTTTGGAATCGAGGGGGTAGGTACCATGCCGGTTGTGTCGCAGGCCAAGGCTTCTGCCGCAATCGCTAGCCGCTGCATTCTGCTGGGCCAGTCGCAACAGGCTGGATGTTGCAAAACAGTCATGTTGCGGGCGGAACCTCAAACGGCAAGGGGCGTTGAGCCTTCGATAGCCAGCCGTGTCTGGGTTGTGAACTGTCCCACCTTTTTCGAGATCGACAAGGAGAGTTTCGATGAGATTATTCGCGCAATTCGGCCTTGCTGGATGTCTGTTGGTTGCGGCAGGCGCCGCGCATGCCGACGAGGCCAAATTTCTCCAGTCGTTCAGGGGCGATTTCGCCGGCAAGGGTATCGTCAAGGTGACCACGGACGCGCCAACGGTGAATGTGTCTTGTAACTTCAAGTCGAACGCGACGTCGACCTCATTGTCGCTCGACGGCAAGTGCCGCGGACTGATTGTGGTGACGCGCGCCATCAGCGCGGATCTGAAAGCCAGCGGTGCCAAATATAGCGGCACCTATGTCGGTTCTCGTACCGGGCCGGCGCAACTCAACGGCAGCCGCTCCGGCAACGCGATCAATCTCGGCATCCGCTGGGCCAAGGAGGTCAATGGTGACCGAAGGGCACAGATGAGGGTCGAGAAACGCGGCGAGAACGGCATGCGGCTGACTGTCACCGACACCGATCCGAAAACCGGCAAGAGCGTGGTGACGAGCAGGATAGACCTGCAGCGCAGTTGAAACTCAACACAGCGATATGCGGCGTCACTCCTCAAGGGGCTCCGGCGGGTGGGCATCACGGCCCTTGCCGAATGTGTAGCCGGTTTCCACCGCCTTGCGGCCGAACTTGTCGCGCAGGGCATCGATGGCGCCTTCGGCCATGGCGCGCTTGCGCGACTGGACGTCGACCAGATCGGGCGGATCGGCCTTGTCGTCGTCCGAGAGATCGCTGACGCCGATGCCGAGCAGCCGATATTTCGTGCCATCGGTTTCCTTGCGCAGAAGCTCCACTCCGGTCTGAAAGATGCGGTCGGCGAGCCGGGTCGGGTCGCCGAGCTGGCGGTTACGGGTGCGCAGCTTGAAATCCTGGGTCTTCAGCTTCAGCACCACGGTGCGCCCGGCAATGCCGGATTTCTTCAGCCGCGCCGAGACCTTTTCCGAAAGGCCCCTCAGCACCGCGACCAGCTCTTCCAGCGAAGCGATGTCGGTGTCGAAGGTGGTTTCGGCCGATACGCTCTTGGCGTCCTGGTCGGGGTCGACGCGACGGACGTCCTCGCCACGCGAAAGCCGGTAGAGCCGGTCGCCCATCGTGCCGTAGCGGCGCATCAGGTCGCCACGATCCATTTTCTGAAGCTGGCCGATGGTGCGGATGCCGTCGCGCTCCAGCGTGGCGTTGAACGCCTTGCCGACGCCCCAGATCATGGTCACCGGCTGCACCGCCAGGAAGCCGACCGCCTCGGCCTCGCCGATAACCGAGAAGCCGCGCGGCTTGCGGAAGTCGGAGGCTATCTTGGCGAGGAACTTGCAATAGGACAGGCCGGCCGAAACGGTGATGCCGATCTCCTTCTCGACCGCCAACGCAAAGCGTGCCAGCACCACCGCCGGCGGCAGGCCGTGCAGCCGTTCGGTGCCGGCGAGGTCGAGAAATGCCTCGTCGATCGACAGCGGCTCGACCAGCGGCGTCAGGGCCTGCATCATGGCGCGCACCTCGCGGCCGACACGCACGTATTTTTCCATGTTGGGGCTGATGACGACCGCCTCGGGGCAGGCTTCGAGCGCCTTGAACATCGGCATGGCCGAGCGCACGCCCTGGATGCGGGCAATGTAGCAAGCGGTGGAGACAACGCCGCGCTTGCCGCCGCCGATGATCAACGGCTTGTCCTTGAGCGCCGGATTGTCGCGCTTCTCGATCGCCGCGTAGAAGGCATCGCAATCGATATGGGCCAGATGCAGCCGGTAAAGCTCGGGATGACGCGCAAGCCGGGGGCTGCCGCAGCGCTCGCAGCGGCGCGTCTCACTGCGCTGAAATGTCAGACAGTCGCGGCAAAAGCCGTGGTGGGGATTGTTGACAGGAGCCGCCATTTGTGGGAACATAAAGAGAACAAACGCAATACTACGACAGCGCAAGACCAGCGACAAGGGTGGTCTGGGGAGAACGCATGAGCGCGACCATAGCGCCGTTGACGCCCGCGCTATGGGCGGATTTCGAGGACCTCTTCGGCAAGCAGGGCGCCTGCTATGGCTGTTGGTGCACGCATTTCCGGCTGACCCCGGCGGTGCGCCGCGAAAGCAGCCGGGAACGCAACAAAGACCACATCAAGGCGCGCATCGAAGCCGGCCCGCCGCCGGGTCTGCTGGCATTCGAGGACGGTCAGGCGGTCGGCTGGATGCAGATCGGGCCACGCGCCGACGTACCCGAATGGAACAATCAGGGCAGGGGATCGGCGCCGGTCGATCCCACCGACGCCGCGGATCCGGCCGTCTGGGCGATCTCCTGCTTCTTCATTCGCAGCAAGGCGCGCGGCAGGGGTATAACGCACCGCCTGGTCGAAGGCGGCATCGATTTCGCCCGCCAGAACGGCGCCCGGCTGGTCGAGGCCTGCCCGATAGACCTGTCTCGCGATTCGCGTTCGATCGGCCTGTTCGTCGGCTCGTCGCGAGTCTTCGAGAAGGCCGGTTTCGAGAGGCTTGTGGAACGCAAGGCGGGTCGGCCACTAATGCGACTGGTGCTTTGATGAGGCGTTCCGCGGGGTGGCTTGGTCGATCTCACCTTGCGGTTGCAGCGGTAATTTCATACCAGACGGACGTTCCTTCTAAAGCGCATGCGCTTTAGGTTGTTTGTTTATGCATGTCATTCTCCCAAAACCGGGGCCCACTTTTGGGTACATGCATTACGCCAAAACGGAGAATTCGCGTGAACCGTGCCCTGCCATTCGTTTTCCTCCTTGCGTTGAGTGCACCTGCTTTCGGTCAGACCGTCGACAGCCAGGGTGCGAAGCAATTGTCCGACGACTTGTCCCGCTATGTCGGCAAGGAGGCGATCGACAAAGGCATTGTGAAGGTTTCGCTCGAAGGCGATGCCTACAAGATCCTGTTTGATTTCAAGGCACTTGCCGGATCGTTTCCGGACCAGAAGCTGGTGAAATTCGACTTCGCGCCCTATGCGCTGATGGTCAAACCGCGCAGCGATGGGTCCTGGGATGTCTCGATGGACTTTTCGCAAAGCGCTTCCTTCGAGTTCAACGGGCCCGAGGGGCTGCAAAGCACGCGGTTTTCGATCAAGGACGGCAAGGGTTCGGGCGTCTACGATCCCAATCTGGCGGCTTTTACCAGCGGCACCAGCTCCTTCGCCGGCATGACGATGGTATCGAAGGATACCAAGCAGCATATGGAAGCCAGCACTGGGGCCGGCACCGCGACTATTGCCGCGAGCAAGTCCGCGACCGGCGGCGTCGATTTCACAAGCTCGCAAAAGGTGTCGAGTTTTGTCGAGGCGATCAATTTCGACGATCCCGAGAGCGGGCTGAAATTCCCGGTCACCATCAGGTCGCCGGAACTGTCGGTTGAAGCCAGCGGCAAGGGCGTGCGGACAAAGCCGTTGCTTGATCTCCTGGCATTTGCGGTGGCCAATGAGAACGAGGCAATGCTGAAGGCCAACCAGGCGCAACTCAAATCGCTTCTGCGCGCCGCATTGCCGCTTTGGGACCGTGTGGAGGGAACCTACGGCTTCAAGGATTTCGCGGTGGAAAGCCCGGTCGGCAATTTCGGCGCCACCCAGCTCTCCACCGTGTTCGGCACCGACGGTGTCGCCCAGAGCGGTAAAATCACCTATGGCATCAAGGCATCGGGGCTGACCGTGCCGCCGCAGCTTCTGCCGAGTTGGAGCGTCGCGCTGATGCCCACCGATATCGACCTGACCTTCGGCGGCGCCAATATCGATCTCGACAGCATGGCGAAGAAGGCAATCGAAGCCTTTGATCTTAATCAGGATCCGCCGCTGTCGCCTGAATTCGGCGAGCAGCTCAAAGCCGACTTCATGGCCAAGACGCCGAAGGTCGTGCTCGGCCACAGCACCGTGAAGAACAAGGACACGGAGATCGCGCTGGAGGGCGAGATGACGTTCCCCGGCGAAAAGCCCGAAGGAAACGTGACGGTCGATGTCACCGGCTTCGACAAGATGATCGAAGGCCTGCAGGAGGCGGCAAAGTCGGAACCGGAGGTGGCGCAATATGTGCCCGTTGCGCTCATGGCGAAAGGTTTTGGCAAGGCACTGCCCGATGGCCGGCTGGAATGGGTCGTCAACGCCAAGGCCGATGGTTCGGTTACCGTCAACGGCGTCATGCTGAAGCCCGCCGATCCGGCCGTCGACGACAGTGTGGATGATGGTGACGGCGGGGACGATGACAGCGGAGACGACAGCGGCGGGGCAGGAGCGAAACTGAAGCCATGAGGGCCGGGGCTTTAGAGCCCCAGCGCGCTCGTGATCTTCGGGGCGGCTTCACGCCAATCCTGTACGACGATGACGTCATCCGGGACTGGCGGCAGGAATGCGCGCAGCGAATTGTCAGCCATCAAATGGAACAGCTCGGCATCGGCGACCGCATTCTGTACCGACGCCAGGTTGCGCGGCTGATCGTCAACGAAGACGACCGGCCGGCCGGTCTTGCCGCGAAGCTTGGCCACCGCCGGCCCCTTGGCCATTTCCGTGGTCAGAAGCGGATAGGTAACGCCGAGAGCATCGAGATGGGCGCGTCGCACGGCCCGGTGCCTATGCGGCATAGCCGTAAGCAAGATGATTTGCGCGCGGTCGCCGAGCTCGGCCAAGGCTTCCGCAGCACCTTCCGTGATGCTCTGCCAGTCGGCCTGCGCGTCGAAGAAGTCACCCAGAAGTGCGGTGACTTCAGGCTGTTCGATCAGGCGGCCGCTCGCCGTTTCGGCGATGTTGCCGGTCAGCTGAAAGGAAGCCAGCGTGAGGCCATAGCCGCGCGCCCTGAGAAAATTCGGAAACGGGCGGATGAATTCGAGCAAGACGTCGTCGACGTCAAGCACCAGCAGCGGGCGGTCGTCAGCCACCAGTTCCTCGATCTGGCGCGCGGTTTCAGGATCATCGCTCATATGGAATGCTCGTGGTTGTCGTCGCCTAGCGGCAGCGCCCGCAAGGCCTTGCCGACGGCAGCCGGCGGCGTGCCGGTTTCCTCGGCAAAGCGCATCAGCGTCGGCTCGTGGGCGAGAATGAACTGCAGGACACCGGCCAGGAAACCCGGCTCGCTGGCGGCTTTGCGGATCGAATGCGCCTCTATGCCGGTGATTGCCAGAAAGCGGGGCAACAACTCCGGATCGGAGGCGACGAAGCCCAGGGCCTTCACGGCAACGGTTTCCGCCTCTTCGCGCATTGACGCTGCGTTTGCCATCACTACCTTCGGTGTGTGGAATGAGTCTCTCCCGCAGTAATGGCAAGAGTTGGTTGCGGCAAGCCATTAGAGCGTGGCGCGCCCTTTGGACGCGCGGGGGACGGAGTGGAATTCGCGCTGTTTTCCAGCCGCGGATTTCCGTTTCGTCAATGATATTGCCGTAAAGTGAAGCAGAGTTTGGTGCGTCTGGACTTGGGTGCATGACGGTCGCCTTCGAGCGGAAGGACGACCGGGACGGGATATCGATGCCGAAGAAGGTCATGATCGTCGAGGACAATGAGCTCAACATGAAGCTCTTTCGGGACCTCATCGAGGCAAGCGGTTACGAGACCGTGCGCACCCGCAATGGTCTGGAAGCGCTCGATCTGGCGCGCCAGCACCGGCCGGATCTCATCCTGATGGATATCCAGCTGCCTGAAGTGTCGGGGCTGGAGGTGACCAAATGGCTGAAGGAGGACGACGAGTTGCACGTCATCCCGGTCATCGCGGTGACCGCCTTCGCGATGAAGGGCGACGAGGAGCGCATCCGCCAGGGTGGCTGCGAGGCCTATATTTCGAAGCCGATCTCGGTGCCGCGTTTTATCGAGACCATCAAATCCTATCTGGGTGATGCGTGATGTACCCTTCCAGCCGAGCCAGAGCCTTGTGAAATGACTGCGCGGATCCTCGTCGTCGACGACATCCCTGCCAATGTGCGGCTGCTGGAAGTCCGGCTGCTGGCCGAATATTTCGAGGTGCTGACCGCCACCAATGGGCCGGATGCGATCGAGACCTGCGAGAACGGCAAGGTCGATGTCGTGCTGCTCGACGTGATGATGCCCGACATGGACGGGTTCGAGGTCTGCCGGCGGCTTAAGAGCGATCCGGCGACATCGCACATTCCGGTGGTGATGATCACCGCGCTCGACCAGGTTTCCGACCGCGTGCGCGGGCTCGAGGCCGGTGCCGACGACTTCCTGACCAAGCCGGCCAACGATCTGCAGCTGATGACGCGCGTCAAGAGCCTGGTCCGCCTGAAGTCGTTGACCGACGAGTTGCGGCTGCGCGCCTCGACGACACGCAATATCGGCATCGAAGAGTTGCTCAGCCGCAATTTCACGTCCGAGGACACGATGCCGAAAGTGCTTTTGATCGACGAGCGCAAATCATCCGTCGAGCGCATCCAGAAGATGCTGCGCGACCGCGCCGATCTCGATATCTCCAGCGATCCGCATGCCGGCTTCTTCCAAGCCGCCGAGACGTCCTATGAATGCGTGATGATCTCGACGGCGTTCGCCGATTTCGATCCGCTGAGACTCTGTTCGCAGTTGCGCTCGCTGGACCGTACCCGCTTCGTGCCGATCATTCTTTTGGCGGAGGAGGGCGAGGAGGAACGCATCATCCGAGGCCTCGAACTCGGCATCAACGACTATCTGATGCGGCCGATCGACCAGCAGGAGCTGACGGCGCGGCTGCGTACCCAGGTGCGCCGCAAACGCTACAACGACCAGTTGCGCGCCAGCGTCACCCAGACCATCGAAATGGCGGTGACCGACGGCCTGACCGGGCTGCACAACCGCCGCTATCTCGACAGCCACCTGCAGACGCTGTTCGATCGCGCCATGGCACGGCGCCGGCCACTGTCGGTGATGATCACCGACCTCGACCGTTTCAAGGCGATCAATGACGCGCACGGCCATGACGGCGGCGACGAGGTGTTGCGGGAATTTGCGCGACGGCTGCGCAAGAATGTCAGGGGTATCGACCTTGCCTGCCGTTTTGGCGGCGAGGAGTTCGTCGTGGTGATGCCGGACACCGAGGGTGCGGTGGCCGAGAAGGTGGCCGAACGCATTCGCGCCGAAATTGCCCAGGCGCCTTTTGCCGTCGGCCAGGACGGCAAGACGATCACCGTCACCGTCAGCGTCGGCGTGTCCTCGGTGCTGAAGGGCGTGGATACGGTGGCGGCGCTGATGAAGCGTGCCGACCTCGCGCTCTACGAAGCCAAGAGCGGCGGCCGCAACCGCGTCGTTGCCAAGGCGGCGTAACCGGTTCAGCCCCAATTATCCAGTCAAGCCGACAGGGTTACCCGTTTACCTTAATCCAAGCGATTCGCGAGCCTTGGTTAAGAAACTGTTGATTTTCATAAGCTCTTGAGCAAGTGTGAAGGCCAGGACGAAGCCGGCACGAGGATAGACAACCGGCTCCGATCTCCAGAATACCCCATGATGCTCAGGTCCGCCGCATCTCCTGGGTCCGTGGGGTCGGCCGGCCGGCGCTGGCACATAGTGGCCTCCTCGTACCGCTGCCAAACGCCGACCGGCCCCCTTCTTTCCAAAAGAACAGCAGAGCTCCGTGCCAAAGCACGGAGCTCTGCGTTTTTGCGTGTGAAAATCCGGATATTGTTTCGAGACCGCGACGGTGACAGCCGTTCCGCACGCGCTGCTGGACGCGCTGACCGCTTGGTTCGGACCGCCTGCTGCTGTGGGTTGGAAGGCCGGAGTTGGCTGACTCCTGAAACGGATTGTCGCAACCCGTCAACAGCCTGAAAAAGGAATGGGTCTCCTGACAAGCAATTGACAGGGTCTTCCATCTGTGCAGAAATTGGTTGGACCATTGGACCACTTGGAGTTGATGTGGACCAGAACAGCCTGCCACCCATTCAGACCACGGCGCGCGACGACGCCGTGCTGAAGGCGTTGGTGGGCTTCGTTCGCGCCGAAGCCTTGCAGCCCGGCGAGCGGCTTCCAACCGAGCGTATTCTGGCCGAGCGGCTGAAGGTCAGCCGCAACACGGTGCGCGAGGCGCTGACACGCTGGGAAGGGCTCGGCCTCGTCGAGCGTAGGCAAGGCAGCGGCACCTATCTCAAGGCGGCCGTCTCGCCCGACATGCTGCACATGCCGCTGACGCTGGCGGGCGGCAATGATTTCAGCAGCCTGATGCAGACGCTGGAGATCCGCCGCGCGCTGGAAGCGGAGGCCGCGGCCCTTTGCGCCGAACGCGCCAGCCAGGCAGATATCGCCGAGATCGCGCGCAAGCTCGACATCATGGAGCAGGCGTTCCGTACGCGCGAAGGCATGTCGTCGGAAGAGGATTGGGAGTTCCACCAGGCGATCTACCGGGTCTCGGGCAATCCGCTGTTCGAGCAGATCATCGCCGCCATGCACGAATTGTTTCACCGCTTCTGGGAGCATCCGCTCGGCGTGCGCGATTTCGGCCATGCCAGCTTTCCCTATCACCGCACCATCTACGAACGCATCGCCGCCCGCGACCCGCGGGGCGCCCGCGCCGAGGCGCTCAAGCTGATCGCCACCGTCGAGGACGATTTGAAGCGCGGTGCCGCCAAACTCAAACTTTCGAGCCAGACATGAACGAGCATCCATCGGCCTTCGATCACGACTATCTTGCCGAGGCGGCGACAATGCTGGCGCATGACGAGCCGTTCCCCGGGGGTGCCGTGGTGCCGCCGATCTACCAGACCTCGCTGTTCACCTTCGCCAGCTATGCCGAAATGGCCGACACCTTTGCCGGCAAACGAAAGCAGCCGATCTACTCGCGCGGCGACAATCCGACGGTGATGGAGTTCGAGGCGCGTGTGGCCGCGCTCGAGGGTGCCGAGGCAGCGCGCGGCTTTTCCAGCGGCATGGCGGCGATCAGTGCCACGGTGCTTGCCTTTGTCGGTGCGGGTGAGCGCATCGTGGCGGTGCGCAACTGCTATGGCGACGCCTACCGGCTGTTCGAGCGGCTGTTGCCGCGGCTCAACATCAAGGTCGACTATGTCGATGGTTCCGACCCGGATGCGGTGGCGGCGGCACTTCCCGGTGCCAAGTTGCTCTACCTGGAAAGCCCGACCTCGATGATGTTCGAACTGCAGGACATCGCGCATCTGACGCGGCTGGCCAAGGAGCAGGGCATCGTCACCACCATCGACAATTCCTGGTCGACGCCGGTGTTCCAGAAGCCGATCACGCATGGCGTCGACCTGGTGCTGCACTCGGCGTCGAAATATCTCGGCGGCCACAGCGATACCGTCGCCGGTGTGGTGGCGGGTTCCGCTGCTCATATCAAGCACATCAACGAGCAGACCTACTCCTATCTCGGCGGGAAGCTGTCGCCGTTCGAGGCCTGGCTGCTGCTGCGCGGCCTGCGCACACTGCCGCTGCGCCTGCCGCATCACATGAAGAGTGGTCTGACCATCGCCGAACGGCTGAAGGCGCATGGCAACGTCGAGCGGGTCAACCACCCCGTCTATTCGAACCATCCGGGCAAGGCGACGCTGGCGGGCTATGCCGGATTGTTCTCCTTCGAGGTGACGGACGACATCGACATCCCGGTCTTCGTCGACGCGCTGAAATATTTCCGCATCGGCGTCAGCTGGGGCGGGCATGAAAGCCTGGTCGTGCCGGCCAAGGCGTCGCTCGAGCAGACGCCGGGCCTGAATTCGATGGCGCGCTTCGGCGTCAGCCCCCGAACCATCCGCTTCAATGTCGGATTGGAGAGTGTCGAGGACCTATGGGCGGATGTCGCCCAAGCCTTCGAAAAAGCCAGAAAATAACAAGCGGGTTCAAAATGGGAGTCTTGAACATGAAAAAACTGACCGTCATGCTTGCCACCGTTGCGGGGCTGGCGATTTCCGCCGGAGGCGCGCTGGCCGATTCGACCCTGAAAATGGTCGAAGTCATCACCAGCCCGCCGCGCACCGAATTCCTGAAAAAGCAGATCGCCGAGTTCGAAACGGCCAATCCGGGCGTCAAGGTCGAGCTGATCTCGCTGCCCTGGGGCCAGGCCTTCGAGAAATTCCTGACCATGGTGCAGGCCGGCGATACGCCCGACATCGTCGAGATGCCGGAACGCTGGATGGGCCTCTATGCCAACAACGCACAGCTCGAGGATCTCGGCCCCTATATGGCCAAATGGGATGACGCCAAGACGCTCGGCGACCGCGCCAAGCAGTTCGGCTCGACCGTCAACAACACCCAGTTCATGATCCCCTACGGTTACTATGTGAACGCGCTGTTCTGGAACAAGAAATTGTTCAAGGAGGCCGGTCTCGATGGCCCGCCGGCGACGCTCGATGATTTCGTTGCCGATGCCAAGAAGATTTCCGCGATCCCGGGCAAATACGGCTACTGCCTGCGCGGTGGGCCGGGCGCCTTCAACGGCATGCACATGTTCATGAACATCGCCGCCGGCAAGGGTGGCTACTTCAACGAGGACGGCACCTCGACCATCAACGAGGAAGGCTCGGTCAAGGGCCTGCAGATGCTGGCCGACATGTACAAGGACGGCCTGGCGCCGAAGGATGCGGTGAGCTGGGGTTTCAACGAAACGGTCACGGGCTTCTATTCCGGCACCTGCGCCATGCTCAACCAGGATCCGGACGCGCTGCTCGGCATCGCCGACAAGATGAGCGCCGACGACTTCGCTGTGGCGCCATTGCCGGTCGGGCCGAGCGGCAAGTCCTATCCAACGCTCGGCTATGCCGGCTGGGCGATGTTTGCCAACTCGCAGCACAAGGACGATGCTTGGAAGCTGATGGCGACGCTGCTCTCGCCGAAGGACAATCTGGAATGGGCCAAGGAAGTCGGCGTCGTCCCGATCCACAACGGTGCCGACCAGGATCCCCATTTCAAGACCGAGCAGTTCAAGGGCTGGTTCAAGGAACTGAGCGACAGCTCCAAATATGAAATGGTGACCCCGCCGACGCATCTGGAGAACCTCGGCAATTTCGTCGACCAGGTGGCGATCAAGAACTTCCAGGAAGTGCTTCTCGGCCAGAAGACGGCCACGGAAGTCGCCGATCAATGGGCTGCTTTCCTGACTAAGGAACAGCAGGACTGGCTGGCGAAGAACAAGAAGTAAGCGCCTTTTCTTCCTTCTCCCCGTTCACGGGGAGAAGGTGGCCCGATAGGGCCGGATGAGGGGCGGCGCTATGCCTCGATAGGTTCGCGCTGCCCCTCATCTGCCTGCCGGCATCTTCTCCCGTGAAACGGGGAGAAGGACGCTGTCCCCGACGCCGCTCCAGGAGACGATCCGCAGCCAATGACCTATGCCGTGTCCGAAATACGATCCGCCGGCAAGCCGCGTCGCAAGCGGCTATCCCACGCCGCAATCGAGCCGTGGCTCTATCTCAGCCCGGCGATCATCCTGCTGGTCGTGGTGCTTCTGGTGCCGCTGGTCATCGGCATCAGCTACTCCTTCCGCAAATTCTCGGCTTTCAAGTCCGAATATGTCGGGCTTGGGCAGTATCAGGCGATGCTGTCGGATCAGGTGCTGGGGCAGGCGCTGGTCAACACCTTGTGGTGGACCGTCGCCAGCCTGTTCTTCCAGTTCTTCCTCGGGCTCGGCCTGGCGCTGCTGCTCGACAAGTCGTTTCGCGGCCGCAAGGTGGTACAGGCCCTGGTGTTCTTGCCCTGGGCGGTGCCGTCCTTCCTGTCGGGTCTGACCTGGGCCTGGCTGTTCAATCCGATCATTGGGCCGTTGCCGCGCTGGCTGTTTGCATTGGGGCTGAAGGCCGAGCCGACCAATGTTCTGTCCGATCCTTCGACAGCCATGTGGGGGCCGATCGTCGCCAACATCTGGTTCGGCATTCCGTTCTTCGCCATCACGCTCCTGGCGGCGCTGAAGTCGATCCCGTCGGAACTGCATGAGGCGGCGGCCATCGACGGCGCTTCGCCCTGGCAGCGCTTCACCAAGGTGACGCTGCCGTTCCTGGCGCCGACCATCGCCATCACTGTCATGCTGCGCACCATCTGGATCGCCACCTTCGCCGACCTGATCTTCGTCATGACCGAGGGCGGACCAGCCGGCTCGACCAACACGGTGCCTGTCTACATCTATGTCAGCGCCTTCAAGTCGCTGGACAAGGGCTATGCCTCGGCGGTGGCCGTGCTGCTGCTCGTCCTGCTCATCGCCTATGCGATCGCGCTGATCGGCATCCGTCGCACGCTGGTGAGGCACGTCTGATGATCGCAGGACGTTCAACCTCGCAGCGCATCTTCGGCGGCGTCGGCCTCTACGCGGCAATCGCGGCTTACGTATTCTTTGCCCTGTTCCCGATCTACTGGACGCTGAAGATCTCGGTCACGCCGGAGCGGCTTCTCTATTCCGAAGGCATCACCTTCTGGCCGTCGCACATGACGCTGCAGAATTTCGTCACCGTGCTCGAGGCCACCGATTTCCCGCGCTATTTCCTCAACAGCGTCATCGTCTCGGTCTCAACGGCCGCACTGGTGACAATCATCGCCACGCTTGCCGGTTATGCCATGTCGCGCTTCACCTTTCGCGGCAAGGCAGCACTGGCGCTGATGTTGCTTTTGACCCAGACTTTTCCGCTGGTGATGGTCATTCCACCGATCTACCGCGTGATGGGGCAAATCGGGCTGATCAACAGCCTGACCGGGTTGATCATCATCTACACCGCCTTCAACACGGCCTTTGCCACCTTCCTGATGCAGTCCTTCTTCGACGGCATTCCAAAGGACCTGGAAGAGGCAGCGATGATCGATGGCTGCACCCGCGCGCAGGCGATGCGCAAGGTGATCGTGCCGCTGACGCTGCCAGGCATGGGCGCGACGCTCGGCTTCGTCTTCACGGCCGCGTGGAGCGAGCTTCTGTTCGCGCTGATGCTGATTTCCAGTGATGACCAGAAGACCTTCGCGGTCGGCCTGCTCACCTTCATCGGCAAGTTCGCCGTCGACTGGGGACAGATGATGGCGGCATCCATCCTGGCGCTGATCCCGGTCTGCATCTTCTTCGCCTTCCTGCAACGCTATCTCGTCACCGGCCTGACCGCCGGCGCCGTCAAAGGGTAGATCGATGGCCTCTGTTACGCTCGAAAAGGTCCGCAAGGATTATGGCGCCGTCCGTGTCCTGCACGCGGTCGACCTTGAAATCGCCGATGGCGAATTCGTCGTCCTGGTCGGGCCGTCAGGCTGCGGCAAGTCCACGCTTTTGCGCATGATCGCCGGGCTGGAAGAGGCTTCCGGCGGCGAAATACGCATCGGCGAGCGACTGGTCAATGACGTCGCGCCGAAGGACCGCGACATCGCCATGGTGTTCCAGTCCTATGCGCTCTATCCGCATATGGACGTGTCGAAGAACATGGGTTTCAGCCTGCTGCTGAAGAAGGCGGAGAAGGCGACGATCGACGCGAGGGTGGACGGCGCGGCCAAGCGGCTCGGGCTCGACACTTTCCTGCAACGCCTGCCGCGGCAACTCTCCGGCGGCCAGCGCCAGCGCGTCGCCATGGGCCGCGCCATCGTGCGCGATCCCAAGGTCTTCCTGTTCGACGAGCCGCTGTCGAACCTCGACGCCAAGCTGCGCGTCCATATGCGCGCCGAGATCAAGGCGCTGCACCAGCAACTAAAGACCACCTCCGTCTACGTCACGCACGACCAGATCGAGGCGATGACCATGGCCGACCGGATCGTCGTCATGCATGACGGGCTGATCCAGCAGGTCGGTGCGCCGCTCGATCTCTATGACCGGCCGGCCAACATGTTCGTCGCCGGTTTCATCGGCTCACCCGGCATGAATTTTCTGCCGGCGACGGTTCGCAAGGGCGGTGCCTCGGAGGCCGTGCTGGCCGACGGGCAGGCACTGCGCCTGCCCGAAGGCCTGCCGCTGAAGGACGGTGACGCCATCACCATCGGCCTGCGGCCCGAGCATATCCGGCTGGCGGATGACGGCGCGTTGAAGGGCGAGGTGGGGGTGGTGGAGCCGCTTGGGCTTTCGACCCAGTTTTACGTCAAGCTGGCCAGCCAGCAGCTTTGCGTCTTTGCCATGGGTCGTGCCGGCGTGAAGCCCGGCGACCTGGTACGGCTGGCGGCCGATCCGGCGTCGCTGCATCTGTTCGATCCGAAAAGCGGTGATCGCATCGGCTGAGGGACCTCAGCCCGGGCTGAGGGCACCTGGGAAGCGATCGACCGGTTGCACAGCGATCTATACAGGCAATGAGCCTGCTGAACGGCAAGCCCGCGGATTATGAACGGCCGCGGCCAGGCACAGATGCCAGTTGGGAAATATAAGGGAGCACTACATCTCAATTACCTAAAGTAACGGAACGTCCAACGGACATTTCCGGAACCTAACAGGACCCCTCAGACCTTTGCGCGTAGAGCGCAAGACTTTAGTCCTGCCGTCTTCTAAAAAGAACGGAAGCCATTTCGTCACGAATTAGAGCCGCCGCGCGAGAGGTCAATACCGCCGGCTGCGTCTGCAAGTGGGCGAGTCGATGATGTGTGGTTATGGTGCGATCGCGGAGGGCGGCAGTGGCGTCTAACCGCGAGGGCTTCTTTTGGGCAGCGGCGAACTGTCCATTGGATTCTCGGCAGACTTGGCTGATCGCCGCTCTTTTAGCCACAGGGACTTCTTTCTTCTTGCCAGAATCTCGGCTCGAACGCTGTCTTCGGCGGTCACTCCGCCATGCGTCGCGGCAATCGCGTAGTCGGCTCTGTTGGTTCGATAGTCACCTTTTTGAATGGACATCGTTTCTCTCCCAGTTCGAGGCATTTCCCCCCTTTTAGCATGACGCTGAAACTAACTGCCTATCCATCGTGCGAGTCTACCAATTTGCGATTGTGTTAAAACGATACAGTCCGCAGGCTTGGTGATGGTGCGAGGTGTATGGCGCGCGGCACGTGGAAACGTGCGCGGTGCGCAACCCATGATTTTAGGCGAAGCGCTCCTTCCGGCCTGACCACTTCATCGCACGCACGCACGACAGAAGCCCGCCTTGCGCGGCTTTTCATTGACCCTGTTGAGACCCTTGCCGCAGTCCCGCGGCAGGCGGACTCGAAGCTGGCGCAGGTCCCGTGGAAGGTGCCGAGGGACTATCCGGTTCAGGTTGAGGAGCAGGCTGGGCTGCCTCCTCAGTCAAAGCGTCGTCAGTCCTGGCCTTGATCTCATCGGCCGTCTGCTGGCTTATCAGCCCGTTGCTGACGGCAATGCCCGCAACCAGGGCAACAAGGGCTGCAATGATTGCAGCTTTCAACTTCTTCGATATCCGTAGGGGCCTTGTTCATGACACCCCTGCCAGCCCACGACCAAGGGTGCCGCAACCATGGTGAACGGTCAATCCTTCTGGCTGGACTCTGTGTGCGGATTTAATGAAATCAATTGGTTACAAACAAAAACGCCGCCCATTGGGCGGCGTTTCGGCATTGCAGAAGGAAACCCAGATTACTTGATCTTGGTTTCCTTGAATTCGACGTGCTTCTTGGCGACCGGGTCGTACTTGCGGAACGACAGCTTGTCCGTCTTGGTGCGGCTGTTCTTGCTGGTCACGTAGAAGAAACCGGTGTCGGCGGTCGACAGAAGCTTGATCTTGATGTTTGCGGCTTTGGCCATGATATCAGTCCGTTTGTTCGTGGAGTTTTGGCCGCTGGAGCACGGGGAAACACCCGGACGCGGGAAACTTGGCGCGACACATAAAGAACGCGCCTGGAAAGTCAAGCCCGGCAGGCCCTGTGCGATCCGCCTAGGCCTGCTGGTGGGTGGAAATCATGCGGTTTCCGTCGCCGATACCGCGACCTTCTTCCAGTCTCCGGTCGTGTTCCACCAGCGATTCGGATTGGCGCGATCGTCCAGCCCCTTGGAACGGCTGGCCAGGATCGGCTGAATGCGGATCACCGGTTCCTGGTAGCTGTGCGCCTGGAAAATCGCCTCGACGACGCGGGCGGCCATTGCTTGGTCGTCGGGCAGTTCGAAGGAAACCTCGACCGTGCCTGGGCGGCGCCGCAATTCGGTTTCGGCGCCGGCGGCCGCACCTTCAAGCGGCCTGTAGCGTTCGATGCCGTGCGCCGACTGATAGGCATTGCGGTCATATTTGCCCATGGCCAGCGGCGCTATCGCCACCACCGCGTCCATGATGCGGTCGACATCGGCGGCCGGGGCCTGGAAGGTCACAAGCAGAAGCAGTGTCATTCGTAGCGATGTGGTTTCAAAGCCGCTGTCGATCATGGAAATGTCCTCAAGTGTTTTGGGACACCCTTTTAGCCCTGTGCTCCTGACACGGTTCTGTCAGCAGCCTGTCACCGCGCCATGTCAAATGCAGGGCTAGCGGCAGTCGCGCTACAGCAGGATCTTGCGGACCAGCCTGACGGCGACCAAGGCAATATAGGCGGCGAAGAACAGGCCGAGCGACCAGCCGAAGCCGGACGGGCCGAACGCATCCATGCCGATGCCGATCGCTTGCGGACCGAGAACCATGCCGACGCCGTAGCACAGCACGAAGGCGGCGTTGGCCGACGCCAGTTCGTGGCCGGAAAGCTGCGAGCCGAGATGGGCAAGGCCGATCGTGTACATGGCAGCGACGACGCCGCCCCAGACGAACAGAAGTGCCGCCATCAGGTGCCAATTCTGCGCGAAGAAGGGCATGAAGACCGTGCCGACAAGGCCAACCATGGCGCAGGCAATCAGCAGATAGCGGCGGTCCGTGACGCGGTCGCTGATCATGCCGATGGGGATCTGCAGCAGCACGTTGCCGAGGCCGATCATGGTCAGGAGCAGGGCCGCGTCGGCTTCGGAATAGCCGATGCGGCTGCCGTAGATCGGGAACAGCGCAAAGCCGCCGGTTTCCACCGCGCCGAACACAAGCACGGCGGCGGTCGCCGACGGCACCAGCCAGATATAGCGCAGGAAATTGCTGGTCTCGCCGTCGGAGGCGATCGACGGGCTCTCGTTGCGCGCCGCCAGCACCGGTATGGCGGCCAGCGTCACCAGACAGATGATGACGCCGAACGGTCTGAAGCCGGAACTGCCGAGATGGGCGAACAGCCACGGCCCGGCGGCAAAGCCGAGCGACAGAACCGTGGCGTAGATGCCGAGGACAAGGCCGCGCCGATGCGGCGGCGCCGAGGTGCTGATCCAGAATTCAGACAGGATGAACAGCACCGTCAGCGCGATGTGCAGCACGATGCGCAGCGGAAACCACATCCAGAAATCGGGCGCGAAATGGAAGCCGACAAAGGCCAGCGCGCCGGCGGCGATCATGGCAATCATGGTCCAGGCGACGCCAAAGCGCATGGCGAGCGGTGTGGCGAGCGGCGCTCCGGCGA
The DNA here is from genome assembly GCF_040317725.1 of Mesorhizobium sp. M1396. Lineage (NCBI taxonomy): Bacteria > Pseudomonadati > Pseudomonadota > Alphaproteobacteria > Hyphomicrobiales > Phyllobacteriaceae > Mesorhizobium > Mesorhizobium sp. M1396. Next base: position 25,467 of record NZ_JAMYLA010000065.1, read on the forward strand.
TCGAGGCGAGGCCGGCGACGGCCGTGTTGAGGCCAATCATCGAGGCTGAATGGCCGCGTGTTTCGAGGATGACGCTGAGCAGCGGCATGCCGAGGCCGATGGCTATGCCGACGACACTGATCGACGAGATCGCCGCCACCATCGGCAGCCAGTGTACGCGTTCGTCGCCCTGTTGTTGGGTATCGACCGTCATGGGGATGCTGAATACTCTAGAGAAGTTCGCGGGTGAAACGGTTGCGGACAAGCCGGTAGAAGGGCACGGGACCGCCCGGACGCAACAGCGGATCATGGGCGAGGCGCTTTTGCAGCTCGTCCAGGATCATTCGGGTTATGTCGGGGATGTCGGCTTCCCTGGCCTTGGCAAGTGGCAGCCAGACCAGCTCTTCGAGTTCGTTGGTCGGGCCGCCACCGGGCAGTTCTACCGCGACATCGTCGCGCCAGGCGCTGAAGAAGCGCGTGTCGAAGCGGCGTACCCGGTTGGGCGGCGTGATGGCGCGCGCGACGAAGCGCAACATGTCCAGAGAGGGCTGCACGCCGTGTTCGGCAAAACCTTGCCAATCGGCCCTGGCCGTGGCGAAAGCGCCTTTGCGGCCGATCAGCAATCCGGCTTCCTCATAGGTCTCGCGGATGGCCGACAAGGCGATGGCGCGGGCTCGTGCGGCACTTGTGCGGCCCGGCCCGGCGGTCAGCCTGGCTTCCTGCTCAGGGTGCAATGCGGCGGCGACCGGGATGCGGCTGTCGGCCGGGTCGGTGCGGCCGCCGGGAAAGACGAACTTGCCCGGCATGAAGGCGTGGCCGGCATGGCGGCGGCCCATCAGAACCAGCACGTCATCGCCCTTGCGGTCGAGCAGGATCAAGGTTGCCGCGTCGCGCGGGCGAATTGGCTGGTCGCTATGAGCGATCATGCTCCGCTCGATCTTGGCGACTTCCGCCTTGGTCATACCGTCCATGCGCAGGACCTAGCGGAAACTTCTGGCAAGCGAAAGTGGCCTTTCACGGTCGGTATGTTGCGCCAGGCCGCAAGCTTGGCCGCGCCTCAGGTTCCGGGATGCGGCTCGATCACGTCGTGCTCGCCGCCGAAGCCGTGCATATAGAAGGCCCATTGCAGTCCGATGACGGCACCCTTGACCGGTTGCAGCAGCGCGACCGACATAAGGATGGTCAGCGGCACCCAGATGGCGATGTGCTGCCATGTGGACAAGGTGGACGTCGCCTCCACGCCCATGAAGGCGCCGAGCACGATGTGGCCGACGATGACGATGACGAGATAGGCGGGCAGGTCGTCGGCGCGGTGGTGATGCAGTTCCTCGCCGCAGACACCGCATGTGTCGACGGTCTTGGTGAAAGCGCGAAACAGCTTGCCTTCGCCGCATTGCGGGCAGCGGCCAAGCAGGCCGCGCTTCATCGCCGTCCACAGCGGGCGGGCAGCCCGGCCCGAGTGATGTTCTCCGCCGAAAACCTGTTCTTCCGTGGCTGTTGTCATCATCGTCTCCTGCCGCGCGAACCCGGTCGCGATTGCGACGCGCGGGCGCGGCCCTTGGCCTTGTGAAACGACCGCTTGGAGCCCGGCAAAGGCTTCGGGTCGGTCAACATCTCGAAGCGCATCGCGCCGGCCATCGGCGCCACCTCGACGAGTCGGACCTCGACGCGGTCCGCGAGCTGGTAGCCTTTGCCCGAGCGTTCTCCGAACAGGGAACGGGCGGTTTCATCGTATATGTAGTAATCGCCGCTCAATGTTGACACCGGGATGAAACCATCCGCGCCGTACTGCGGCAATTGGACAAATAGTCCTGATTTGGTGACGCCGGAGATGCGGGCATCGAAACGGTCGTCGATGCGCTCGGCGAGATAGGCGGCGACCAGACGGTCGACCGTGTCCCGCTCGGCCGCCATTGCGCGGCGTTCCGTGCCTGAGATCAGCACCGCGACATCTTCGAGCCGTGCCGCTTCGTCCTGCGTCAGCGCGCCCGGACCGAGGCCGAGTGCGGCAATAAGTCCGCGATGCACGATCAAATCGGCATAGCGGCGGATCGGCGAGGTGAAATGGGCGTAGCGCCTGAGGTTGAGACCGAAATGACCGATGTTCTTGGGCGAGTATTCGGCCTGGCTCTGCGAGCGCAGCACCACTTCGTTGACCAGGCCTTCATTGTCGGCGCCGCGCACACGCTCGAGGATGCCGTTGAACTGGCTCGGCTGCATCTGCGCGCCGCGGGCCAGCGACAGGCCAAGCGTCTGGAGGAACTCGCGCAGCGATTCCTGTTTGGCGAGCGATGGCGCGTCATGGACGCGGTAGACCAGTTCCTGCTTCTTCGCCTCGAGCGTCTCGGCTGCCGCGACATTGGCCTGGATCATGAATTCTTCGATGAGCTTGTGGGCATCGAGCCGGTCCGGCACGATGACGCGATCGACCGTGCCGTCTGGCTTGAGCAGGATCTTGCGCTCCGGCAGGTCGAGCTCGAGCGGCTGGCGGCCTTCGCGGCCACGCTTGAGGATCGCATAGGCCTCCCACAACGGCTTCAGCACCGTATCGAGGATCGGGCCGGTCTTCTCGTCCGGAGCGCCGTCGATCGCCGCCTGAGCCTGGCTGTAGGCGAGCTTTGCCGCCGACTTCATCATGACGCGATGGAAGGAGTGCCTGAGCTTGCGGCCCTCGGCCGAAAAGATCATGCGCACCGCCAGCGCCGGACGGTCCTGGCCCTCGCGCAGCGAGCAGAGATCGTTGGAGATGCGCTCGGGCAGCATCGGCACCACGCGATCCGGGAAATAGACTGAATTGCCGCGCTTCAGCGCCTCGCGGTCGAGCGCCGTGCCATAGCGCACATAGGCCGCGACATCGGCGATCGCCACCGTGGCGACCACGCCGCCGGGGTTCTTCTCGTCGAGATCCGGCGTGGCGAAAACGGCATCGTCATGGTCCTTGGCGTCGGCCGGATCGATGGTGACCAGCGGCAGGTCGCGCCAGTCCTCGCGGTGAGCAAGCGTCGCCGGCTTGACGGCTTCGGATTCGGCGATGACGTCGGCCGGAAAGATATGCGGAATGTCGTGGGCGTGGATGGCGATCATCGAGACCGCCTTTTCGCTGGTCAGCGAACCCAGCACGTTGAGCACCTTGGCTCTCGGCAACCCATAGCGGGAGGCCCGCGCGGGCTCGACCTCGACCAGGTCGCCGCTTTTGGCGCCGTTCTGGAATTCCTTGTCGACGATCAGTTCGGGCTGGCGCCGTTCCACCGGTTCGATGCGGAAGGTGCCATCCTGCAGGATGCGAAAGACACCGAGCACGGCATCAGTGCGCTTTTCGAAGATCTTCACCACCCGTCCGGTGTATGCCGGGCCACCCAGGGCGACATTCGTCTCGTCGGCGGGGAAGGTCTTGGCCAGCACGCGGTCGCCAATGCCGGGCGCCGGTCCACCACCACTGCGCGACAGGCGGATGGAAACAATGGGTGGCGGTCCATTGGCTGTGTGTTCGGTGGGACGCGCCAACAGAACGCCATCAGCGTCACGGTCAAAAATATCGAGGACCGTGACGTGGGGCAGGGCACCGACGCGGGCCAACCCTTTGCGCTCCTTGGTCAGGAAACCTTCGTCCTGCAGGTCGCGCAGCAGATCCTTCAGCCAGATGCGGTCGTCGCCGCGCAGCGCGAACGCCTTGGCGATGTCGCGTTTTCCGGCGCGATCGGGATTTTCGGCGATGTAGCGCAGGATTTCGTCACGCGAGGGCCGATAGTCGTCCTTGACCTTGGCCCTCGTGTCGGCGGTGCGCGGATCGCCGTGGGTTCTACCGGTGATCTTGCGCGCCACGCCGTCCTACCCTTTTTTCTTCGCTGCCGGCTTCTTGGTCGCCGTTTTCTTGGCTGCCGTTTTCTTCGTTGCCGGGGCCTTGGCCGCGGCCGCCTTGCGGAACGGCTTCTTGCCGCCGCCGCCCTTGGCTTCCTTCTCGGCAATCAGCGCCAGCGCGTCCTCGATGGTCACCGACTGCGGATCCCTGCCCTTGGGCAGGGTGGCGTTGATCTTGCCGAAATTCACATACGGCCCGTATTTGCCGTCGCGTACGACGATCTTGCCGCCGCCATCGGGATGGTCGCCAAGCTCCTTCAACGCAGCGGCGGTGCCGCCATTGCGGCCGCCCTTGCCCTTCAACTGCTTCTCGGCGATCACCGACACGGCGCGGTTCAGGCCAATCGAGAACACGTCCTCGATGCTGTCGAGATTGGCGTAGGTGCCGTCATGCAGAACGAACGGGCCGTAGCGGCCGAGCCCGGCCGAGATCATCTTGGCCGTTTCCGGATGCTGGCCGACATCGCGCGGCAGCGACAGCAGCGCCAGCGCCTTCTCGTGGTCGATCGATTCTGCCGTCCAGCCCTTGGGCAGGCTGGAGCGCTTGGCTTCCTTGCCGTCGCCGCGCTGCAGATAGGGGCCGAAGCGGCCGCTGCGCAGCGTGATTTCCTCTGACGTGTAGGGATCCTTGCCGATGACCTTGGTGCCGTCTTCGCCGCCGCCATTCTCGCCATTGGGATTGGCGGCGTCGCCGAGCTGGCGGGTGAAGGAGCATTCGGGATAGTTCGAGCAGCCGACGAAGGCGCCGAACTTGCCGAGCTTCAGCGACAGGTTGCCGGTGCCGCATTTCGGGCAGATGCGGGGGTTCGAGCCGTCTTCGCGCGCGGGAAACACCAGCGGCGCCAGTTCCTCGTTAAGCGCATCGAGCACGTCGGTGACGCGCAGCTCCTTGATGTCCGTGACGGCGCCCGAAAAATCCTTCCAGAAATCGCGCAGCACATCCTTCCAGGCGAGCTTGCCGTCGGAAATCTCGTCGAGCTTTTCCTCGAGGGACGCGGTGAAGTCGTACTCGACATAGCGCTTGAAGAAGCTTTCGAGGAAGGCCGACAGCAACCGGCCCTTGGCCTGCGGCACCAGCCGGCGCTTGTCGATGGTGACGTAGTCGCGGTCCTCGAGCGTCTTCAGGATCGCCGTATAGGTAGAAGGCCGGCCGATGCCGAGCTCTTCCAGCTTCTTGATCAGCGAAGCCTCGGAATAACGCGGCGGCGGCTCGGTGGTGTGCTGCGTGGCGTTGATCGCCTGGCGGACCAGCTGCTCGCCGGCGCGGATCTCGGGCAGGCGGCGGCTTTCCTCGTCTTCCGCATCGTCTTCCTTCTGGTCGGTGTAGGCGGCAATGAAGCCGTCGAAGCGAATGACTGAGCCGATGGCGCGAAGCTCGGCGGTGCGCGATCCGTTGACCGCCTCGATCTCGGCGGTGGTGCGCTCGATCTCGGCCGGCTGCATCTGGCTGGCGATGGCGCGCTTCCAGATCAACTCATAAAGCCGCATCTGGTCGGAATCGAGATACTGCCTGACCGATGCCGGAGTGCGCATGAAATCCGTCGGGCGGATCGCTTCGTGCGCTTCCTGGGCATTCTTGGCCTTGGTCGTGTAAAGGCGCGGCTTTTCCGGCAGGTATTTCGGGCCGAATTCCTTGGCGATGGCATCGCGTGCGGCGTCGATCGCCTCCGGCGCCATCTGCACGCCGTCGGTTCGCATATAGGTGATCAGGCCGGTGGTCTCGCCGCCGATCTCCATGCCTTCATAGAGGCGCTGTGCCACCTGCATGGTGCGGCTGGCCGAGAAGCCGAGGCCCGATGAGGCGGCCTGCTGCAGCGTCGAGGTGGTGAAGGGCGGGCCCGGATTGCGCTTGGTCGGCTTGGCTTCCACCGACACCGCCTTGAAGGTCGCGCCTTCGAGCATCGACTTGATGTCGTCGGCCTGCGCCTTGTTGGAAATGTCGAGCTTTTGCAGCTTCTTGCGGTCGAAGGCGGTCAGCCGCGCTTCGAAATTCTCGTTGCGCGGCGTGCCGAGCAGAGCGGCTATCTGCCAGTATTCCTCGCGGATGAAGCGCTCGATCTCGGATTCGCGGTCGCAGACCAGACGCAGCGCAACCGACTGGACGCGGCCGGCCGAGCGGGCGCCCGGCAGCTTGCGCCACAGCACCGGAGACAGCGTGAAGCCGACGAGATAATCCAGCGCCCGGCGGGCGAGATAGGCATCGACCAGCGGCGCATCGATCTGGCGCGGATTGGCCATTGCTTCCAGCACCGACGATTTGGTGATGGCGTTGAAGACGACGCGGCTGACCGGCTTGTCCTTCAGTGCGCGCTTCTGCTTCAGCACCTCCAGCACATGCCAGGAGATGGCTTCACCCTCGCGATCCGGATCGGTGGCGAGGATCAGGCCGTCGGCATCCTTGACCGCCTTGGCGATGTCGGCAAGCCGCTTGCCCGAAGCGGTGTCGACCGCCCAGGACATGGCGAAATCCTCGTCCGGACGCACCGAGCCATCCTTGGCCGGCAAATCGCGGACATGGCCGAACGAGGCCAGAACCTTGTAGTTCTTGCCGAGGTATTTGTTGATTGTCTTTGCCTTGGCCGGCGATTCGACGACGACGACGTCCATGAGGTCTCATATCAGCTGTGGTGCGGCAGAAGAATTCCGCTGCGCGCGACGAAATCTTGTTCTATTTGTCGCTCACATGGCGGCGCTTTTGCATCCGGTCAAGGGGAAGCGCCCAAATTGCGGAGCTCTCCGCAGCAATACACTCTTAGAGTGTATGGTGAAAATCACAGAATTTTGGGAAAGGGAGTTGGTGGTCCCCGAGTCACCGGAAACGACCCGATCTGTTTTCCACCGAGTCGCTGAAATGCCGCCCCGAGCCATAACAGGCGGCTTTAATAGCAAGCTGTGGCGCCGGTCGCCGGCTGAAAGAGGGATGCCCGGCGACCAGCCCGTGTTCCGCCATCGGGCGACTGGGTATCGAGTACCCTAGGGCCTGTTGAGATTCAGGATTCCACTTTGAGCCTGATTGTGATTCAAGCTTTGAATGGCGCGATTTGTACTGACGGACGCC
>NZ_JAMYLA010000066.1:0-32025 GCF_040317725.1 Mesorhizobium sp. M1396
CTCCAGCTCCAGCCAGAAGGTTGAATCAAATTCCAATCGATTTGGGAATCCCTTATCGACTCACCGTAATTTCATCCCGCTCTAGTGTTGCATGACCGTATCCCGCTCAATCGAATTGGCTAGGTCGGTTCATCAGGAACGCCCCAGCATGGATGCACTCAGATGGATCGCAGAAGGGCTGACCATCAGCCGCCCACCAAATCCACGTCACGGCTCGTCAAAAACGGCCCGCCCCACGGTTCCCTGGAGGACCGCATTCGAAGACAACATCCGCGCCGCCCGGCAAAATTTCATGACCAGATGCGATCCGGTCAAGGACGTGTCCGGTCGAAGGTTCGACAGTAGCGGTCGCGCCCAAACGCGTGCCGTTAGTTGATGTCAATCTTATCCATGATCAACCGCGAGGGTCGCATCTCATCGAGAAAAACCGTATTGCGCGCCGCCTGACGGCTACGACCGAAGCCAGCTGGTTCACCGGTATTCGGATTGACGTCGAACTTTGGAAAATTGCTCGAGGATATGTCCAGCCGTAGCCGGTGGCCGGCACGAAACAGGTTGGCGGTTGCAAACAGCTCGATGCGAAGCCGCATGATCTCACCAGGCCTCACCAGCTCGGCTCTTTCGAATGAATGCCGGAACCGGCATCGGAAAATCCCGTCGGTCAGGTTCAAGGCAAAGCCCGTCGGATAGTCCGCGCTCGGTGGATGAACGTCGATCAGCTTCGCCGTAAAATCGGTGTCAGGCGCATCGGTCGCCGCCCAGAGCTCCACTGCCACCTTGCCAAGCACGGTCAGATCGTTGACCAGCGGCTCTGTCTCGAACGAAAGGACGTCGAGGCGGGCAGAAAGCGGCAGGCCGAAATTTCGGCAGCCGAAGAACCTCTCGTCCTCCCTCTGGTCGAAGCCGCCGCCAGCGAAGATCGGTTGGCCGCTTGTCAGCGCGCCGCCTATGGTCGGGACTGGATCGGCGGGATCGAAATCATAGCTCAGCGGCGGGTCGTCGGGCGCAGGAAGGGACTTCGAGAGCCTGCCCTCGCGATGCAAGTAGTAGCTTAGCTCCTCCACATTGGGCAGCGGCCATTTTTGAGCCCTGATCCAGCGCCCGCCGTGATCGAGACGGCCCGCTTCATTTTTCGTGCCCTTTCCCCCGCCCATGACAAAAAGACGGATCGGCTCCTTGTCGAGATCGTTCTGCGGCCCACACTTCAGCCAGCGATCGAACCAGCGGCGACGAAACTCCAGCCAGCTTGCTGCCACATTGCCGCCGAGCGGAGCGTTCGGTCCGAAGTCGACGTCGCCGGCAAAGGTCAGATTCCGGTCGCCATGCAAGCCCGGACCCATGATCATGGAGAGCGGCCGTTTGCCATTGCTGGCAAGGCCTGCCAGATTCTCGAACGTCGTCGAGACATAGACGTCGAACCAGCTCGACATCAGGGCGATCGGAATGTCGGGGATGGCGTCGTAGAAGCCCGCCGCATGAATGCCGGCCTGCTTCCAGAAATCGTCGAAGGTCTCGTGCCGCCACTGCTCCAGCAGATAAGCCTCGTAGTCCGGAGCCCAGCGGAGCGGGGAACGGCCCTCCGACCAGGGCATTTTGCCAAACCAGCGATGCAGGTTCTCGGCGTCGATCGCCTTTCGGGCCAACTCGTCGCCGGCGGCAACGGCGCTCTCGCGGGCTTCCCGGTAGGCCCAAGTCGCCTGTTTCAGCTCGAACGCGCCGCCTTGGCGGATGCCGCAGGTGAAGGCGTTCGAGAACCCGCCGGAATCGAGGATCATGGTTGCAAGAGCGGGCGGCGCAAGACACGCCGCCGCCATTTGGGTATGCGCGGCGTAGGAAAGGCCCATGGTACCGATCCGGCCGTTGCACCAGGGCTGGGCCGCGATCCATGCGAGCGTGTCGTAGCCGTCCGGACCTTCTGAGAGATATTTGACGAACTCTCCTTCCGAGCCGTAGCGGCCGCGGCAGTCCTGATAGATGACGATGTAACCATGGCGCACGAAATGCTCGGCGACTGTCGCGCGATCCATCGGTTCGGTCATGCCGACTTCGAGCTCGGCGCGCGACGCCATCGCCTTGCCATAAGGCGTCCGTTCGATGATGACGGGAGCTGACCGGTCCAGCGCGCGGCCTCCCCTTGCCGGTCGGTAGATGTCGGTCGCCAGTCTTACGCCATCGCGCATCGTCACCATGACGTCGCGGCAGAGGACCATGTCATCGGTCACGGACTGGAGTGCCTGGAGGTCGGTCATCTAAAAATTCCAAGGCGTTCAGGCAGCAGCGTCATTGAGGTGGCATGCGCTCTTGTGTCCGGCAGCAACCACCTTCAGGCGGGGCGCTTCGGTCCGGCAGCGAGGCATCGCGTGCGGGCAGCGCGGGTGGAAATGACATCCGCTCGGCGGCGACAGCGGGCTCGGCAATTCACCGTTGATCGCGGCAAAGCTGCGTTTGGTGGTTTCGATCCGCGGCACCTCGGCGAGAAGCGCCTGCGTGTAGGGGTGGTTGGCCCGTGCAAAGATCTCCTCGGCCGGAGCCTCTTCGACGATGCGGCCGAGATACATGATCGCCACGCGATCGGAGATGTGCTCGACCACCCCGAGATCGTGGCTGATGAACAGGTAGGTAAGGTTCAGCCTCTCGCGCAGGTCCATGAAGAGATTGAGGATTTGCGCCTGGATCGAGACGTCCAGAGCGGCAACGGCCTCATCGCAGACGAGAAATTCCGGCTGCACGGCCAGAGCGCGCGCGATGCCGATCCGCTGGCGCTGACCGCCGCTGAACTGATGCGGAAAGCGGTGCTTCAGCGCCGGATCGAGGCCGGCACGTCGGAACTGTTCATCGACAAAGGTGCCGAGATCGCCCTTGACCAGCCCGTGAACGCGCGGCGCCTCGCCGACGATATCGGCCGCTTTGCGGCGCGGATTGAGCGACGCATAGGGGTTCTGGAATATCATCTGCACGCGCAGTTTGGCTTCACGTCGCTCGGAAGGCGGGAGCGCCCTCATATCCTTGCCGCGCCACGATACCGATCCCCTGGTGGGCGATACGATGCCGGCGACGATCCGCCCGAGGGTGGACTTGCCGCATCCCGATTCGCCGACGAGGCCCAGAACCTCGCCCCTGCGAACGGTGAGGCTGACGCTATCGACCGCTTGCACCCTTGCTGCGGGTTTGGCGAGTTTGAGCGAGATTGCCAGACGGGCGGCGAGGTCTGGCCGCGTGCCGAAGCTGTGGGAAATGTCGTTCAGCTCGATCAGCGGCACCGCGTCGGCAGAACCGGCCGAGGCGCTTTGGACATTTGCCGCAACCGGAGTGGAGGAGATCATATGCGGAGCTCCGGTAAGGGATGAACGCAGCGGTGCTCGCGTGTGCCAGCAGTGAACAGTGGCACCGCCTCGGCACACATCGCATCGGCACGGGCGCAGCGCGGGGCGAAAGCGCATCCAGTCGGCAGCCGCGCAACACTGGGCGCCATTCCGGGGATCTGCCGAAGCCGCTCGCCGCGCTGGTTGCGGCTGGGAACGGAGTCGATCAGACCGGCGGTATAAGGGTGCAGCGGACGGGCGAGAACGTCCGACACCGGGCCGGATTCGACGATGCGGCCCGCATACATCACGGCGATCCGGTCGGCGAGCCGCGAGACGACGGCGAGATCATGCGTGATCCATATCAGCGACGTGTTGTTCTGCGCCACCAGCTTTTGCATCTCGGCCAGGATCTGCGCCTGGATCGTCACGTCGAGCGCCGTGGTGGGCTCGTCGGCGATGATGAAGTCCGGCCGGTGCAGCAGCGCGATAGCGATGACGACGCGCTGACGCATGCCGCCGGAAAACTGATGGGGATAGGCCTGCAACCGCTCATCCGGGCTCGGAATTCCCACCATACCCAGCGCATCGCGGGCCCGCGCCCTGGCGTCGGCTCGTGAGACATCTTCATGCGCCTGCACCGCTTCGATCATCTGCGTATCGATGCGCAGGACCGGGTTCAGGGTCATCATCGGATCCTGGAAGATCATGGCCATGCGGCGCCCGCGCAGCGCACGCATCTCCTCGCGGCTGGAGCGGGTGATGTCGCGTCCGGCGAACACGATCTGGCCACCGACAATCGTCCCAGGCGGATCAACCAGACCGATGATCGAAAAGCCAGTGACCGACTTGCCGGAGCCGCTTTCGCCGACGAGACCCAGAACCTCGCCGCGCGCGACGCTGAAGGAGACGCCGTCGACGGCTTTTGCCGATGCGAAATGAGTCCGCAGATCGCGAACTTCCAGCAGTGCCCCACTCATGCTTGCCCCCGCGGATTGAGCACGTCGCGAAGCCGATCGCCGACGAGGTTGATCGCCACCACGGTTACCAAAAGCGCCACCCCTGGATAGAAGCTGATCCATGTCATGCCGGAGAGCATGTACTGGTAACCGTTGGAGACCAACAGACCAAGGCTCGGCTCGGTGATCGGCACGCCGAGACCGAGAAAGGACAAGGTCGCCTCCAAGGCGATGGCGCGCGCCACCTGCACCGTCGCGATCACGATCAGCGGCGGCAAGCAGTTCGGCAGCAGATGGACGAACAGGATACGCCATCGCGGAATGGCCAGCGATTCCGCGGCTTCCATGTATTCCTTGCGCCGCTCCGTCAATGCGGTGCCGCGCGCGGCGCGCGCATAGGTCGCCCATTCGACAATCACCAAAGCGAGTACGACGTTGAGCACCCCCTTGCCGAGAAAGGCAAGGATCATCAGGGCGACGAGGATGGACGGGAAGGAGAGTTGCAGGTCAACGATGCGCATGATCACCGTCTCGGTGCGGCGGCCGATATAGGCGGCGAGCAGACCGAGCGAAGCGCCGAACAGCGCTGCGAAGAGCGCTGAACTGACGCCGACACCGAGGGATATGCGCAAGCCGTAGATGATGCCGGAAAGCATATCGCGGCCTTGGTCGTCGGTGCCGAGCCAGTAGGTCATGCCGGCCATCGATTGCGAGCCGGGCGGCAGGCGGCTGTCCATGATATCCAGTTGACTGAGGTCATAGGGGTTCTGCGGCGCTATGAGCGGCGCGAAAAGCGCCAGCAGAACGATCGCCGTCAGCAGCACCAGACCGACGACAGCCATAGGCGAGCGGAAGAATGCCCGCACGAGGAGCCGGAACGGCGGCTCCTCACCTTTTTCAACCTCGGTCGGCAGTGGCGGCGGCAAGGTGTCGATGCTCATCTCACGACCCCTCGCCCTGAAGCCGCACCCGAGGGTCGAGCGCGGTGTAAGTGAGATCGACGACGAGATTGATGATGACGAAGAAGACGACGATTGCCATCAGGTAGGCCGTGATGATGGGGCGATCGAGCACGTTGATGCTGTCGATGATCAGCTTGCCCATTCCGGGCCAACTGAACACACTTTCGGTAACGACCGAGAAGGCGACGATCGAACCGAATTCCAGGCCGACGATGGTCACCACCGGGATCATGATGTTCTTCGAGACATGGACGCCGATGACGCGCGATTCCTTGAGGCCCTTGGCTCGTGCAAACTTGATGTAGTCGAGCGGCAGGACTTCGGCGACACCGGCGCGTGTCAGGCGCAGGATGAGGCAGGCATCGAACAGAGCGAGGTTGACCGCCGGCAGGACCAGATGGGCAAGCCCGTCTTTTGTCAGGAATGCCCACTGGACGCCGAACAGCTCGGCGGTCTGCCCGCGTCCGCCGCTCGGCAGCCATCCGAGTTGCACGCCAAAAAGCATGATCAGCACCAGCCCGACCCAGAAGGTCGGCAGCGAGAAACCAAGGATGCTGACAGTCATGATGATGCGACTGACGATGCCATCTGGCCGTAGCCCGGCATAGAGCCCGAGTGGCACGCCGACGACGATCGCTATGAGTATCGCCGAAACGGCCAGTTCAAGCGTTGCCGGCAGCCGCTCCAAGATCACCCTGATCGCCGGTTCGTTGTAGACGTAGCTCTGGCCGAGATCGCCATGCAGCGCGGCTTGGAGGAAGCGGAAATATTGCTGCCAAAGCGGCAGGTCGAGGCCAAGGGCTTGGACGACGCGCGCTCGCTCGATCTGGTCGGCGTCAGGCGAGATCAGGATATCGACCGGATCGCCGATGACATTGACCGCGATGAAGACGATGACGGTCATGGCAAACATGACCAATGCGGCCTGGAACAGACGACGCACGATGGCGGCGGTCATGACGACCTACCCCAGCCTGCCTGCCGGGAACTGTTGCAGGTCGCGTGTACGAAACGCGTCACGCCGGCACCGCCATAGCCATGCCATCGCGTTGCGGATCGGCGCCGCCGCGACAAACTCCGTCCTCGATCTGGATCCCGTGAAGAGCGGCAAAGGCGTAACTTTGCCAGGAGCGCTTCACCTCGTAGCCCTTGCCCTCGATTTCGTCGGTGACATAGCGTGGAACGCGGTTGGAGACGTCGATCGTGTTCGACACCGCCACGATCCGCGGGGCGGCCACCGCTTCCGGCATGCTCATGCCGAAATCAATGATGTTCATCAGGCCTTGGGCCATGGATGGCGCGATATAGCTGCCGCCCGGCGCTCCCATCACAATTACCGGCCGGTCATCCTTGAAGACAATAGTGGGCGCCGCTGAGCTGGCTCGCCGTTTGCCAGGAGCCAGCGATCCTGCCCTGCCCGGCCTCGGATCGAAGCGGCTCATCGTTCCGTTATACATGAAACCCAAGCCATCGGTGATCGCTCCCGACGGACTGCCCAGCGTGTGGGTCAATGCGACGGCATTGCCTTCCCGGTCGATCACCGAGATATGCGTCGTCTCGCGCGGCGACCGGTCCTCCACTCGCTGGACTTGGGCCCGAACCCCAGCCTTGATCTCGTCGGCCATTTGACCGCAATACTCCCGGGACAAAAGACGCCCGACCGGCACATCGACATAGGCTGGATCGCCGAGGTGTCGATCCTTGTCGTTGGTCATGCGTTTCATCGCTTCTGCCAGTACGATGACATGCTCGGTGCTGCCGTGGCCCAGGGCACCGATGTCAAAATGCTCAAGGGTATGGAGCAGTTGCAGCATGGATATGCCGCTGGCGGGCGGCGGGCTGGTCGCGATGTCGTAGCCGCGATACTCCCCCCAGAGTGGCTCGGCGATAGAGAGCTGATAGTTAGCCAGGTCGTCTTTCTCGATCAGGCCTCCATTCGCGGCCATGTCGGCTGCGATTTCGTCGGCGATCTCGCCCTTGTAGAAGATATCAGGGCCAGCTGCAGCGATGCGCTCCAACGTGTGCGCGAGGTCGGCGTTGACGACGATGTCGCCCGGCAGCTTCACCGTGCCGTCGGCGCGGAAATAGATGGCGCGTCCGGTCTTGCTGAAACCCAGCTTGTCGAGGGTCCGCACTTCGCCGGTATCGACGCCGTCCTGCGCCCAATACCAATGGACATGCGGACGTACCATGAAACCTCGCCTCGCCTGCCCGGCCGCGGGTGCGATGACGTCGGCCCAATCGAAGGTGCCGTATCTCGCCAGCGCCTCGGCGTAACCCTTGACGCTGCCCGGAGTGCAAACGGCGAGATAGCCGACCTCGCTGATGCCGCCTTCCAGCAGAAAAGCGAAACCGTCGCGCGATTGGCCGACCAGCAGTTCGCTCCACATATCCGGGGAGGCCTTGAGCGGCGCCCTTGCATAGAACTCAAGCACCTCGTGCACGCCGCGCCGTGGCATATAGACCTGCATCGAGCCAAAGCCCCCAAGGCCGGACATTTGTGGATCCACGACGCCCTGCATGAAAGCGCAGGCAATCGCCGCATCGACGGCGTTGCCGCCGCGCTTGAGCACAAGGGCGCCTGCCTCCACCGCTTCAGGCTGTGGGGCAACGATCATTGCATTCATCACGACGCGTTCCGTCGTTGCTTGAGTTCTTCTGCGAGGAAATCCTGGACGGGATCAAGAACCTCCAATCGGTCGTGCGAGACCCCCGGCAGCAAATCGAAGCGGACGCGCACGCCCACTTGCTCGAACGATTGACACAATGCCCTGAGGCGTTCCGGCCTCGTGCGGCCGGCATCGTTGGCTCCGGGTAGCCAGTGGGCCCCGCCTTCACGATGCGTGATTTCCCAAGTCTCCAGATCAGCGTCGCCGACAATCATCTGGACAGGCACGTTGGCCAGTGCGGCGGCGTTGAAGGTGATACCGAACTTCTCTGGAAGATCGCGAATGCCTACCCACCAGTCCCGGGTCGGGTCGAGCAGGGTCACCGAGCCGGGCGCGCCGATCGAAGCCGCCCACAGCCGATCGGGATGCAGAATGGCGAAACGATGCGTGAAATGCCCGCCGCCGGAAAAGCCGAACATAGCGAAGTGGCTCCAGTCCTGACGGTATTTGACACTGACTTCCTCGACGATGGCGAGCAGCGCCTGATCGTAGCGGATCTCGCCCTCCAGCATGTATTTGTAACCACTGCGGGCACCATCGCCCAGAACGCCCATTGGAAATACCGGGCACAAAATGGCGCAGTCATTCCAGCGCCCGAACTCAGCGAAACCGTCTCGGAAGTCCAGGAAGGAGGTTCGGCCGGTGCCGTGCATGGCAACCAGCAGATCGACCTTGGCGCCGTCTCCGACCGAGCGCGGTACATAGAGACAATAGTGAAAGCGCGGATCTGATTTGGAAGCAAAGATTGCGGTCGCGCCAAGATCATAGATAGCGCGACCGCGATCTGCAACGAACCCAGTGGTAATGCTCGTCAAGTCGACAACTCCTCAGGCAGTCTTGGCGTTCATGGCCAGCGTGTACTGATCGGCCCGCGTCGTGAACTGAATATCCTTGCGGGCAGCCACCACGAGAACCTCGTGGTGCATCGGGATCAGGGCGACATCGTTGAAGACAATCTCGCTAATTTCCGACAGCATCTTTTCGCGCTTGGCATCATCGAGCGTCCGCTTGGCCACGGCGAGCTTGGCATCAACGTCGGGATTGGAGTAGCGGCCCGAATTGGCGATGCCCAGACCAGCGTCGGAATTTTGCGTCGCAATCAGCGCCGTCAGCGGGTTCGAAGTCTCGCCTGTGTTTACGCCCCAAGAATCCAGATTGAAGCTGAACGTATGCGCATCCGCTTTGTCGGCATAAACCGACCAGGGCATGACGTCCACGCTGACCTTCAAGCCGATGCGGGTGAGCATCTGGGCCACCACCTGCACGATCTTGGAGTCGTTGACGATACGATCGTTGGGCCCGTGGATAGTCAGTCGGAAGCCCTCGGGGTAGCCAGCTTCGGCGAGCAGGGCCTTGGCTTTTGCAGTGTCGAATGGAACGGGTTTGATAGCAGCCGAAGTGCCCGGGGCGCCGGCAGGCAGGAACTGCGAAGCGACAATGGCATTGCCCTGCATCAAGCGCTCCACAATGGCGCCGCGGTCGATCGCCATGGACAGCGCCTGCCGCACGCGCAGATCCTTCAGCGGGTTGCGGTCGAGCGGCTTGCCGTCCTTGCCAGTGATGAAGGGCGTGACGTCTCGGAACGTGTCCAGGGAAAAGAAGACGACCCGGCTCGAGACGCCGCGGATGATATGAAAACGTTCGTCCTCTTCGACGCGAGCAACGCCTTCATAGGGCACCTGTTCGACCAGATCGAGATCGCCGGCGAGCAGGTTCGCAAGCCGCGCGCCGGCATCGGTGACGATGCGAAGCTCGACGTCCGGCAAGGCAGGCTTCGGTCCCCAGTAGTTGGGATTGGCGGAAAGCGCGACACGGTTGCCGGAAACATATTCCTTCAGCACATACGGGCCGGTGCCGATCGCCGCGGTGCCGTTGTTGAACTGATCGCTCGCGGTATCCTTGAACTTGGCGCGGATGATGCGAATGCGACTGAGGGAATTGGGCAAAAGCGGCTCCGGCTGCTTGGTTTCGATGAGAAGCTTGCCGGGTTGGGGTGAGGTGATCGACTTGATGTTGCGCGTGTAGGTCCGGAAGGACGCGGTGCTTTCGATTGTGTTGGCCCGGTCGAATGAGACGACGATGTCGTCTACCGTGAGCGGCTCGCCGTCGCTGAAGCGCACGTCCGGCCGCAGGTCGAACTCCCAATGGGTGTCGTCGACCACGCGCCAGGCCGTCGCGAGCCCCGGTCTCGAGACGGATTTTTCGTCATTGGTGACAAGCGTGTCGTAGATGTGGGTGGCAAGCGCGTTGTTCGGCGCGTTGCTCTTCAGATGCGGGTCCAGCGTCGTCGGCGGAGCAGCCATGCCGATCCGCAACTGGCCGCTTGCCGCCGCAGCTTGGGCCATCCCCACTCCCGTCCAGTTGGCGCCTTGCAAGACGGCGGCACTGCCGAGCGCCCATTGCATCAGCGCACGGCGCGATATTGTCCGGTTCTTCATTGGTTTTCTCCGTGTCCACTCTGGATAGTTCCATCGGAGGAGTTCTTTTCCGCTGCCGCTTGCCATCATCGACCCTGTTGGGGGTTCGCTTACGGTGCCGGCCTCCTTCCTGACAGCGAGTTGAAAAGAAAGCTTCTCCGTTTGTCAACGCAGATAAACCGTTGTTTCACTGGACGAAACGAAATTCCTCATTTAACCTTCGGAATCAGATGTTTTGGGGAGGGAGTGAGAAATGACCGATCAGGCAGACACCCGATACACGGTCGATTCCGTCGATCGCGCGATCAGTTTGTTGCACACTGTGGCCGGCGAGGCAGATCTTGGTGTTTCCGAAATCGCGCGGCGTTCTGGTGACAGCAAGGCACGAGCTTTCCGGCTTTTGCAGACGCTGGTGAAGCGCGGCTTGCTGGCGCGGTCATCGGATGGAAAGGGCTATCGTCTCGGCCTCGCCGCGCTGATGCTCGGCCACGCCGCTAGCGAACAGATGGACCTGATCCGCATTGCAAACCCTGTTCTGGAAGAACTCGGTCAGGAGATCGGCGAAACCACACAACTGCGAATCCGCGATGACCAGGAAAGCCTCTGCGTCGCCAAATGGGAGCCGAAGCGAGATCTTCGCGTCAACGCGATTGTCGGCCGACGGCGCCCACTACATGCTGGTTCGAGTAAGGCATTCCTGGCCCATATGGATGACGAGGAGCGCGAGGCCATTCTTTCCGGCCCCTTGAAGCGCTTCACCAAGAAAACTGTGACCGATCCTCGGCTTCTAAGGGGCGGGCTCGAGCAAATCCGCAAGGCCAAGTTTTTCGTCAGTCGCGGTGAGATCAACGACGATCTGATTTCGATCACCGCGCCTGTGTTCGCTTCGCCTGGCAAGATAGTCGCAGCACTGAACATCGCCGCCCCGGAAAACCGCGTACCAGAAGAACGCATATGCGAACTCGGTGAAATGGTGGCCAAAGCCGCCCAGCGAATTTCTGCCGCTCTCGGTTTCCGCTCACCGGCTATGAAATGATGCAGACGAGCGCCCTCGGCAAAGGCTCGGTTGGGATCGAGAATCTCCTGGCTATGGCGCTCGCCTACTCGCAGGCGGAGGCGGCCCATCCAGGATGCCGCGCGCGTGTTGCGGGCGCTCTGTGTCGAGCGTCTACGCAATCTCGACGCCGCCTAGTAATCACATCTAACTGGAGCGTGTCGGATTTCTCCTTATACCCCCCTCCCGGGTCGCGCCCCGCGCTCGCGAGCCGCACGGAGATCGCTCGTTGATGACGGTCGCCCATCGCCGAAAATGGAATTTGGCCGCCCCCACGGTATCGGCGAGCTCGATTGCAATCATCGGCGGCGGTGCAAGCGGCGTGCTGATGACGACCAGCTTCTGCGCAATCGAGATTCCGACCTTGACATCGTCATCCTCGAAAAGCGGACCTTGCTTGGACGAGGCTTAGCCTATTCAACCGACCTCCCGGATCACCTTCTCAATGTCCGGCCTCGAATATGAGGCCTTCGCCGATGATCCCGACCATTCGTGCATTGGCTGCGGGCTCGCAATATCCAGATCGATGATCCGACGACCTATTTCGCTCCCCGCCGCCTGTATGGCAGATATCTCGGGCAGCTGCTGCATGAGACTTCGAAAGAGAACGGCTCATATGGAAGATTGCGCATAATCGACGAGGAATGCGTCGGAATCGTTGAGCGCGATGAGTATTTGGAGCTGGCCGATGGTTCAAGTGTTGTGACGCAGCGATGCGTTCTGGCGACGGGACACGATCAGAAGGCGAGCCGCAGTCAGTCCTTGCTTGCGCAGTCAGGGGCAGATGACGCCGCCCTGCCCGATCCAGCCGATCAAGTCCTCATCATCGGCAGCGGCCTCAGCATGGTCGATACATGCCTGTCTCTGATGCTTGCCGGGCACCACGGCCAAATCGTCGCTGCTTCACGTATCCGCAGAGATCGCATTTCAGCAGTGCGCTTACCCGCGGCACCTTTTTCGAGATCGAAGCGATCCCACATCCGCGTTCAATGCCAGCGCCTCGCGACCGCATTGCTCAGCCAGCCTTCGTCGACGTGACGCCAGGTGGCGCCTTCTTGTTCGGGCCACGGGCCGGTGCTTTGTCGGTCCTCTCCTCCAAAGGAAAACCTTTCCCAATAAATTCTATCAGATTAGTAGAATATCCTTTGTGAGGGCTCCTCCCGCCCGTTACGCTCAACGAAATCGGGCATCCCCGACTGCGCTCCTGAATTGCGGGCGCAGAGCACTGCGGCATGCTTCATGCCAGCTGATTTCAAAGTCCTGTACTGACGTTGGGAAGAGGAGTCCGATTGATGAATGCCTTCATAAGCTACCTTGCGAAGCTCGCTCTCGCCGGCACCATTGCGCTGGCCGCCGCCACCGCAACTCATGCGGATGACAAAATCGTCCGAATAGGGTTCCAAAAGTACGGCACACTCATTCTACTGAAGACAAAGGGGCTCCTTGAGGAAAAGCTGAAACCGCAGGGCTACACGGTCGAGTGGACCGAGTTCCCGGCGGGGCCGCAACTGCTTGAGGCGCTCAACATCGGGTCCATTGATTTCGGCACGACTGGCGAAGCGCCGCCTATCTTCGCGCAGGCTGCCGGTGCTCCCCTCGTCTATGTGGGTTATGAACCTCCGGCGCCTGAAGCCGAGGCGATCCTGGTCCCCAAGGATAGCCCGCTCAAGACCGTCGCCGACCTGAAGGGAAAGAAGGTCGCGCTGAACAAAGGCTCGAATGTCCATTACCTTCTCGTCAAGGCGCTGGAGAAAGCCGGGCTGGCCTATTCTGACGTGGAAGTCTCATTTTTGCCGCCTGCCGACGCACGCGCCGCATTCGAGAAGCAGGCTGTCGATGCCTGGGTGATCTGGGAACCATTTCTGGCGGCCGCGGAAGCAGCCACCGGTGCCCGCCAATTGGCGAACGGCAGCGACGTGGTGGACAACCACGAATTCTATCTCGCCTCGCGCGGCTTCGTCGACACTCACCCCGAGGTCGTCGACACCATCGTGGTATCCCTCGGCGAGATCGACACATGGATCAACGCCAATCGCGGCGATGTGGCCGAACAGTTTTCGCCGGCACTCGGCATTCCTGCCGACATTCTCGAAGTCGCAGTCCAGCGGCGCTCCTATGGCGTGAAACCGATCACACCGGACGTGGTGGCCGCGCAGCAGAAGATCGCCGATGTGTTCCATGAACTCGGCCTGATCCCGACCGCGATCTCGATCGCCGATGCCGTGAGGAAGCCACAGTCGTGAACGTCGCCGACGAGCTTTTTCCCGACCGCGTCAACGTGCTGTGGTTCCTGCCGTCTCATGGAGACGGCAGGTACCTCGGCACAACGACTGACGGGCGTGCCACAGACCTGCCGTATCTGCGCCCGGCGCCGCCAAGGGCATCCTGACCGTGGCTCACCCGACGCAGCTTCGAAACGCAGGCGCAGCGGCACTGCAGATCCTCGCGTCCTGGGCGTTGCCGATCGGCACTGTGGTCGTATGGGAAATTGCTTCGCGCAGCGGAATAATGTCGACCCGCCTGCTGCCAGCTCCGAGCGCGGTGGCCGCCGCTTTTTGGGAAGGCCTGCGCAATGGGACGCTTCTCACCCATGCCGCCATCTCGACGGAACGGGCGCTGAAGGGGCTTGCTATCGGCGGCAGTATCGGTTTCGTCCTCGGCGTTCTGGCCGGAATTTCGCGGCCGGCCGAGACCGTGTTCGACTCGTCGATGCAGATGTTGCGCAACGTGCCGCACCTGGCCATGATTCCCCTCGTCATCCTCTGGTTCGGGATCGGTGAGGAGGCGAAGATCTTTCTGGTGGCGGTCGGGACCGCGTTTCCGATCTACCTGAATACTTTTCACGGCATCCGCACCATCGACGTCAAGCTGATCGAGATGGCGCGCGTCTATGGGCTCGGCCGCCTGGCGCTGTTCTGGCGGGTGATCTTGCCGGGTGCGTTGCCGTCGATTCTTGTCGGCCTGCGCTTCTCGCTCGGCATCATGTGGCTGACGCTGATCGTCGCCGAGACGATCTCGGCCTCCTCGGGCATCGGCTACATGACAATGAATGCGCGGGAATTCCTTCAGACCGACATCGTTGTCCTCGGCATCATCGTCTACGCGCTGCTCGGCAAGCTCGCCGACGCGATCACCCGGCTGATCGAGGCGCGCGCTCTCGCCTGGCATCCGGCGTACCAACCCGCCGCCACCAGGGCAGCACCATGAGAGAAGTTGCAACCGCGCTCCGGCTGCGCGAAGGCGGCCCCACAGTATTCCAGGAAACGGATTCCGTCCTGGTTCGTACCGAGACGCTCCGCGAATTCGCGGAGCGTGGTCTTGAAGAGCGCTCAGCGAACGGAGAAGCCGTGCTGCTCGACGGCTTGTCCAAGTCGTTCGGAGAAAGGCGGGTGCTGTCCGAGTTCGGTCTGAGTATTCCGGCGGGGCAACTGCTGGCGATTGTCGGTCGCTCCGGCTGCGGCAAGTCCACGCTCCTTCGCCTGATCGCCGGCCTCGACCGCCCGACGAGCGGGACCGTCTCGGTCGGCGGCGCGAAGGTCCAATCGCTGCAGTCGAACGTCCGGCTGCTCTTCCAGGACGCGCGGCTTCTCCCTTGGCATCGTGTTCTCGGCAATGTCGGAATCGCACGGGCGAATGGCTGGCGCGAGACCGCCACGGCAGCGCTCGCCGATGTCGGGCTTGCGGACCGGGCAAACGATTGGCCCGCGGTCTTGTCGGGGGGCCAGTGTCAGCGCGTCGCCCTTGCCCGTGCCCTGGTGAGTCGGCCCGGTGTTCTTCTCCTCGATGAGCCGTTCGGGGCTCTTGACGCGTTGACGCGCATGGAGATGCATCGTCTGCTCGAGCGCATCTGGCGCGAGCACGGTTTCACGACGGTTCTCATCACTCACGATGTCGCCGAGGCGGTGGCCCTTGCCGACAGGGTGATTGTCATCCGCGACGGCGCCATAGCGCTCGACAATCCGGTCGATCTCCCTCGCCCTCGACGCGAGGCCGCGGACACGTCGGCCGTCGCCCTGCAAGCGCGAATTCTCGAAGAGGTTTAGGCGCGGCACACCTTCGATCAATGCAGCGCTTCGGCGAAACAAGGAGATCGCAATGACGCACTGGGATCACGGATCAGAAGGCGACGGCCAGACCGGCCGTGAGGCATCCGCACCGGATAGGGCAGATGTCCACAACGGCGGCCGCCGCCGCTTTCTTGGAGCAGCCGGAGGCGTCGCGGCGATAGCGGTCACAGGCTTGCCTTCCCTTGCGGTCGTCCGCTCGGCCAGGGCGCATGCCGGCGAGGAGACGACGGACGCCCACCTTGTTTTCCGCAAACACGCCTTTGTCGTGCGGAGCGCCGCGGCGGACACGGATTTCGCGGTGGCGGTCGTGCCGCATCCGGTCAGTGGCGACGAAGAGAAATACCCAACTCTCATCGGTTCCGATACGCGCGGCCTGCCGCACGACAAACGCGGTGAAGTCGACAGACCAGCCTTCGACGCGACGCTGAAGGCCTACGCCTCGGGTGATCCGGCCGACTTCGAGGCGATACCGCTCGGCGGCAAGCGCAAGCAGCTCAATCCGATCGGCTCCCTTGCCGTGAACCTGACGGGCTGCGTCGGTCCGCAGTTCGCGATCCCGCCGGCACCTGCGCTCGACAGCGTGGCGCGGGCCAGCGAGGCTGTCGAACTCTACTGGCAGTCGATCCTGCGCGACGTTCCGCTGTCGGAGCTGACGGACGACACCAGCAGCAAGGACGTGCTCGCCGCGGTTGAAGAGTTGAGCAAGCTCGCTGCCTTCAAGGGGCCGCGCAGGAACGGAAGCATTACTCCACAGTCGCTGTTTCGTGGGACGGCGCTTTACGTCGACGTGGCTGATCCGTCGCGGCGAACCGGTCGCTATGTGACGCCGCCCGGCACACTTCAGGGTCCCTACATCTCGCAATTCCTGCTCAAGGACGCTCCTTACGGCAGCCAACTCATCTCCGCCCGCATTCGCACCGCCGCGGCCGGGACCGATTTCCTCACCGGCTACGACGAGTGGCTCGCCATCCAGAACGGCAATCCGCCCGCCAAGCCGACCAGCTTCGACCCGACGCCGCGCTACATCGCAACCGGCCGCGATCTCGCGGAATACGTCCACAACAACCCGGCCGCCTTCTGGTCGGCAGCCCTGCTCCTTGGTGTAGCACCCGACAAGGCCAATCCGGACTATGGCGGTTTTGGAATCCCCTTCAGCAAATCCAATCCGTATGTGAAGTCGAAGACGCAGACCGGCGGTTACGGCACGTTCGGGCTGCCCTACGCGCAGAGCCTGCTGCCGATCACCGCCCCGCTGGCCATTCGCGTTGCGTACTGGCAGAAGTTCTATGTCCATCGCACTTTACGGCCGGAAGCGTATGGCGGTCTGATCCATCACCGTATCGCCAACAAGGTGGACGTCTATCCGGTCCACAGCGACGTCCTGAACTCGGCTGCGTTGGCGCGAAGCGTCGGCAAGTTCGGCAGCCATCTCCTGTCGCACGTCTACCCCGAGGGCGCGCCGATCCACTCGAGCTATCCCGGCGGAGCCGCCCAGATCGCCGCGTCCAACGTGACGATCCTCAAGGCGCTCTTCGATGAGGACGCCGTGATTTCGAACCCGGTTCAGACTGATCCCAAGGATCCGACTAAGCTCATCCCCTACCGGGGTGGGCCGCTCACTGTCGGAGGCGAGCTCAACAAGCTTGCCTGGAACTACGGCGTCGGCCGCGACTGGGCCGGCATCCATTGGCGCTCGGATTTCTCGGCGTCGCTGGCGCTCGGCGAAGAGCTCGCGATCAGCATTCTCCGCAACGAGCGGCAAACATATCGCGAGCCGTTCGAGGGGTTCAGCTTCGCCCGTTTCGACGGCACCAAGGTCGAGGTCTAGCGCATCCATGCCAGTACTCGCCCAAAATGCAGTTGCGGCACAATTCGGCGCCGCGCCTCCTGTCAGAGAGAATCTGATGCCACACGATCCCATCATCGAGCCCGACGCGCTGCCATCAATTGGCGAGTTTCGTCTGCTGGACGTACGTGAGCCTGCGTCCTTCGAGGCCGATCACCCGGCGATGGCCGTTCGCGTGCCAATCGAAGAATGGGAGGCCGCCGCGAAGTCGGGCGAGACCTCCTTTGAGAACGTCGCCTACTGGGAGCAGGCGATCACCGATCTCGGCGTCGGCGGCCCACGGCCCGCTGTGATCTATGACGACGGGCGCATGACGGAGGCCGCCCGCGTCTGGTTCGTCCTGCAGTATTTCGGCGCCGAGGCGCTGATCGTGAACGGCGGATGGCCTGCGATCCGCGAACGCGCGGAACTTCTGGCAAAGGCACGCGAAGCTTCGGAAGTAGCGGCGTTCCAAGCTCGACCGGGAGCCGGATCGGTTGGGCTGGTCGATCGGCACATGCTGAAGGCCGACCTGGACAGCGTCCAACTTCTCGACGCTCGAACGGCGGACGAGTTTGCCGGCACCGACTTGCGGCGTAACGCTCGGGGCGGCCATTTGCCGGGCGCGCGCTCGCTTCCGCATGCGGACCTGCTCGACGATCGCCGCCTGAAGTCGCCCAGCGCTCTTCGCGATCTCCTCTCCAAGGCCGGCTTCCAGGCCGGGGGTCACGTGATCACCCATTGCGACGGTGGTGGCCGGGCGGCACTCGCGGCCGCCGCCGCGGTCCGAGCCGGATATGACGACGTCCGCGCCTACTATCTGAGCTTCGCCGACTGGGCGAAAGACGAAAGCTGCCCGGTCATACTGGACCCGCAACCCCGGTGACTGCCATGACAAATCCCACCGTCGTCTGCTTCTCAGGCAATCTCACGCGGCCGTCCAAGACGCGCAGCTTCGTCGAAGGCAAAGTTTGCCTCTACGACCGAAATCAGGCGCGAAGTTGCCGTTCGCGTCGTGGATAGCTTTCGGGTCAGACTCTCCCGTTCCCTACCGGTCTTTGCAGCACCGAGACAGGCCCATCACGCCCGACACTGTGGAACATATCGCATGCTCTCCGAGTGGGGGGAAAGGCGGTAGCGCTCTCCCAACTCCCCGACTCTAACCCCGAATACCCGGCACCTCGCATTGACTGGGATCAAATTGCTACCCTGCGTTCGCAGATCTGGTCCAGCCCGCAAGCCCCGTGGCGATCGACCAGCCGACCGCTCGCTAGTAGCCGTCATGCACGGTGATCGGGCTGCGGCCATCTGCTTCTTCGCAGTCAGACCCGGCCGCATCTCGGCGTTCATATTCGTGGGTGGAAGCCATATGCATGCGCATCAGATTTGGAATGAATCTTGCTTGAAATTGGCTGGGCGCATTGGATCTGGCTCGGGCACGAATATGAACCTCATCAGCGTCGACATACGAATGCTCCGATCGCTGCAATGTGTCGCGGAAACCGGCAGCATTACGGAGACGGCGCGGCGCCTCAGCCGCTCACAGCCGGCCATTACCCTGCAACTTCAGCGACTCGACGACATTTGCGGCTGCAACCTGTTCCGTCATGACGGACGCAAGATGGTGCTCACTTCCGATGGCAGGCTGGTGCTTTCCTATGCAAATTCGATCCTGCGCCTGCACGACGAGCTGCTGTCGCGCCTCTCGTCGCCCGACATCGAAGGCCAGGTCATTCTCGGTACGCCCGATCTCTACGCGGCCTATCTGCTGCCGTCGATCCTGGCTGTATTCCAGCGCGCCTTCCCGCGTGTCCAGGTCCAGCTTCAATGTTCGCTGTCGACGCCGCTGGTCGCGCAGGTCCATCGCGGCGAAATCGACATCGCGCTGGTAACGCGGATGAACGACTTCGTCGGCGGGCGGGTCGTGCGTCAGGAACAGCTCGTCTGGATCACCGGGGAACACTCAACGGCGCATATCGAGACACCCTTGCCGCTGGCACTGCTGCCGCCTGGCAATATCTATCGCGACCACGCCATCGAGCACCTAGAAATGGCGGGCCGCCCCTGGCGCATCGCCTGCGTCAGTGAAAGCGTCAGCGGGCTCCAGGCCGCGGTGTTTTCGGGTATGGCCATCACAGTGCTCGGCCGCAGCGCGCTCGTTTCGGGCATGCGCGAGATCGTCGCTAGCGGCGAATTTCCGACACTGCCGAAGGTGGACCTGCTGCTCTACAAGGCGCAAGGCGCGACCACGCCGGCCGCCAAGGCACTGTACGACTATCTTTCGCACTATCTCGATATCAGCCGCGAGATCGGCGGTGTGCTGATGCCGGACATGCGTGAAGCTGAAAGCGAAGAACCCCTCACTGGAAGTTGAGCGGCGGCCATTCCAGAGCCCAAGGCCGTGCCTGCTCGAAGGCTCCCGCCAGCGCAATGACGGAGCTCTCCCGCATCCATGGCGCGATCATCTGCAGGCCAATCGGCAGACCCGAGGAATCGCGCCCGCAAGGAACCGTCGCGGCCGGCAGGCCGCACAGATTGACCGGCCAGGTGAAGGGCGACCAGCCCAGATGCGCGTCGACCTGACGCCCGTCGACGCAGGATGCGCCAAGCGTGCCGGCGGCGAAGGCGGTGACTGCGACCGTCGGCGTCAGCAATATGTCGACGGTGCCGAACAGTTCGACGAACTGGCTCCTCAGCCTTGTGCGCAGATGCGTTGCCGCCATGTAGTCCGCGCCACTGTAGCCAAGGCCTTTTTGAAGAACCGCGCGGAACGCATCGTCCGAACCGACAAACGCCTCTTCACCGCGGTCGCCGACCGATGCCGCTTGTTCGGTGAAGGCGATCGGCTTGAGCACCTTGTCCAGCATCTGCGGGTCGAGGGTAAAAGGGAACTCGACGAGTTCGGCGCCGGCGGAAGCCAGGATATCCACTGCGGTGGCAAACGCCGCCCGGACTTGCGGGTCGATCGGCGCGTAGCCGAAATCGGCCGAGAAGGCGACGCGCAGGCCCTTCGCTGACGGCGGTATCCTCGAATATTCCTGTGGCTTCAGGGCGAGCGAGGCGGCGTCGCGCACGTCGTAGCCCGCAATTGTCTCGAGCAGCAGGGCCGCATCGGTGACCGTTCGAGCAATGGGGCCGGTATGCGCGAGCGATCCCCATGACGGCGGGAAGAAGCCGGGCGCGCGCGAAACGAGGCCAAAGGTCGGCTTCAGACCAAAGACCCCGCAGAACGAAGCCGGGACGCGGATTGAACCGACGCCGTCGGTGCCAATCGCCAGCGGGCCGCAGCCGGCGGCGACACCGGCGGCGGCACCGCCGCTTGAGCCGCCACTGGTGCGGTCCGGTGACCAGGGATTGCGGGTAATGCCGCTGACCGGACTGTCGGCGGTGAGCTTGTAGCCGGATTCACAGGTGGTCGTTTTGCAGGTTACGATGGCGCCGGCGTCACGGAGGCGGCGCACGACATGCGCGTCGACCTCAGGCACGAAACCGGCGAGCGAAGGTGCGCCCGCTTTCGCCGGTTTGCCGGCGACGAAGACGAGATCCTTGACAGTAACAGGAACGCCCGCCAGCGCACGGTTCTCA
This sequence comes from Mesorhizobium sp. M1396, assembly GCF_040317725.1. Taxonomy (NCBI): domain Bacteria; kingdom Pseudomonadati; phylum Pseudomonadota; class Alphaproteobacteria; order Hyphomicrobiales; family Phyllobacteriaceae; genus Mesorhizobium; species Mesorhizobium sp. M1396. The sequence continues at coordinate 20,841 of NZ_JAMYLA010000066.1, forward strand.
ATGCCCTTTCGGTAGCGTTGTGCTATCACCTTGGCGGCGGAAACAGCCTCGTCATAAAGGTCGGTCACCACGATGTCACAGACAGCGTCCGCGCGGCGCAGTGCCGACACCGTATCGTCGATCACGTCGACAGCGTCGAAACGCCCTGCTCTGTAGCCGGCGACCATGTCGGCGGCGGAAAGACGCGCAAGGTCGCCCGGCGCGCTGGCCGCGCCGAAATTGGCTGGATTGACGGTCATAAGCCCTCCCGGGCCGGACTCGCGCGGCCGAACCGCGCCGGCCGGCCGCTATTGTCCTTTTGTTGCACCCTGGCCGGCGTTTCGAAGCGCAGCCGCTACCGCTCGGCGTGCCATGACCATCACCAGATTGGCGCGATAGTCGCGATCCGAGTGGATATCGGAATTCAGTCCCGATGGATCCATCGAGACGCGGTTGAGCGCATCCGGATCGAACCGCTCCTGCAGCGCCGCCTCGACGTCGAGCGCCCTGAAAACCGACGAGGCCGCACCGGTGACGGCGACACGCACCTTTCCGGCCGTCCGTGCGACGAACACGCCGACAAGCGCATAGCGCGACGCCGGGCTGCGGAATTTCGCATAGGCTGCCATGTCCGGAACCGGGATTCGGAAAGCGGTGACGATTTCCCCAGGCTCGAGCGCCGTCTCGAACATATCGACGAAGAACGCGTCGGCGGCAACGGTCCGTCTGGTCGTGACCACAGTCGCATCGAGCGCGAGGATCGCCGCCGGATAGTCGGCGGCTGGATCGTTGTTGGCTACAGAGCCGCCGATCGTGCCGCGATGGCGCACTTGCGGGTCGCCGATCTGCCCGGCGAGCAAGGCCAGGCCGGGGATATGCGTCTGCACCAGAACGGAGACCGCCACGTCGTAGTGACGAGCCATTGCGCCGACGACCAGGGCACCCTCCTCGAATGCTATCTCGCGAAGTGCCGCTACCGCTGAGAGATCGATGATCGCTGCCGGCGCGGCCAGGCCTTGCTTCATCGTGGGTAGCAGCGTCATGCCGCCGGCCAGGATCTTGGCGTCGTCATGCTCGGAAAGCAGATCGGCTGCCGCAACGGTCGTCTCGGGCTTCAGATAGGCGAAGGATTTCATCGAAGCCCCCTCATTCGGCTGCAAGCGCGGCGCGTGAATTGCGGATGATGTTCCAGATCCGGTTGGGCGTTGCCGGCATGTCGACATGGGTGATGCCCAGTGGCTGCAGGGCGTCGACCACGGCATTGATGACGGCAGCCGGCGAACCGATGGTGCCGCATTCGCCGCAACCTTTCACGCCCATCGGCGTATGGGTACAGGTCGTCGAATGCGGCGCCACGATGATCGACGGAAAATTGTCGGCGCGCGGCATGCAATAATCCATGAAGGACCCGGAGAGCAGTTGTCCGGAGCTTTCGTCATAGACCCCGTGCTCAAACAGCGCCTGACCGACACCCTGGGCGATGCCGCCTTGCAACTGGCCCTCGACAATCATCGGATTGATGATCGTGCCGACATCATCGACGGCGGTATAGCGCTCGAGCGTCACCGTGCCGGTGTCGGGGTCGATTTCGACTTCGGCGAAATGCGCGCCGCCGGGATAGGTGAAATTGACCGGGTCGTAGAAGGATTGCTCCTCGAGCCCGGGTTCGAGCGTTTCCAACGGATAATCGAACGGTACATAGGCCGCGCCGGCGATCTCGGTGAACTTCTTCTTGCGGTCCGTGCCGGCGACGGAAAACTCCCCCGCGTCGAAGATGATATCCCCTAGATCGGCCTCGAGTTGGTGGGCCGCGATCTTCCTCCCCTTCAAGATCACCTTGTCGGCCGCCTTCGAAAGTGCCGCGCCGCCGACCACGAGCGAGCGCGAGCCGTAGGTGCCCATGCCGAACTGCACCTTGGCGGTGTCGCCGCAGACGATGTCGATATCCTCGAAGGGTACCCCAAGGCGATCCGAGACGATCTGCGCGAACGTCGTTTCATGGCCCTGGCCGTGATTGTGAGTGCCGATCAGCACGGTGACGGCACCGGTCGGATGCACGCGCACCGTGGCACTTTCATAGAGGCCGCCGCGCGCGCCGAGACTACCGGCGAGCCGCGATGGCGCAAGCCCACAGGCTTCCACGTAGGTGGAGAGCCCAAGGCCGCGATATTTGCCGCGGCGCGCCGATTCCAGCCGCCGCTGCTCGAATCCTTCCACATCGGCGAGCTTCTCGGCCCGGTCGAGGCAACCCATCGGGTCGCCGCTGTCATACTCGACGATGACCGGCGTCTGATAGGGATAGGCCTCTGTCGGGATCATGTTGAGACGTCGGATGGCGCGCTTATCAATACCCATCTCGATCGCCGCCACGTCGACCAGACGCTCCAACACGAAGGTTGCTTCCGGCCGCCCGGCACCGCGATAGGCATCGACGGGAACGGTGTTGGTGAAGACCACCTTGACCGAGCAGTGGATGGCCGGCATCCGGTACACCCCCGATAGCAGCGGTGCATAAAGATTGGTCGGGATATTGGGTCCGAAGGTCGAGAGGTAGCCCCCCATATTGGCGAGGGTGCGCACCCTCAAACCCAGGAACTTGCCGCTCTCATCGAGGGCCAGATCGGCCTCGGTGAAATGGTCGCGGCCATGGGCGTCGGAGATGAAGCCTTCCGACCGCTCGCATACCCACTTGACCGGTAGGCCGAGCTTGGCGGCTGCCCAGGTGACGACGGCTTCCTCGGCATAGTGGAACTGCTTGACGCCGAAGCCGCCGCCGACGTCTGGCGCCACGACGCGCAATTTGTGCTGGGGGATATGAAGCACGAACTCGCCCATCAAGAAGCGCACCACATGCGGAAACTGGCTGGTGGTCCACAGCGTATGCTGGCCAGTGGCGAAATCATATTCACCGATGGCCGCGCGCGGCTCCATCGGATTGCCTATGAGGCGGTTGTTGACGAGTTCGATGCTGGCGATATGCGCGGCGTCAGTAAAAGCCGCCTCCACGGCGGCGGCGTCGCCCAGTTCCCAGTCGCAACAAAGATTATCTGGGATCTCGTCGTGGACGGCGGGCGCCCCCGCCTGCAGGGCCTCGACGACGCCGACCACGGCGGGCAGGACCTCGTACTGGACTTCGATCGCCTCCACGGCGCTCCGCGCCTGCTCGACCGATTCCGCCACCACAAAGGCGACGGCGTCGCCGACGTGGCGCACCTTGCCATGCGCGATCGGCGGGTGTGGCGGCTCCTTCATCGGGTTGCCGTCCTTGCCGTGGATGCCCCAGCCGACCGGTAGTCCGCCGACATTGTCGGCTTTAAGATCTTCGCCGGTATAGATCGCCGCCACGCCCGGCATGGCCCGCGCTGCCGTCGCATCGATCGCTCCAAGCCGGGCATGCGCATGCGGCGAGCGCAGGAACGCGCCGTACAACATGCCCGGCCGCCTCATGTCCGCGACGTAGTTGCCGCGCCCGGTAACGAAGCGCAGATCCTCCTTGCGCTTTGGCGACGCGCCGATACCGACCACTTTTGACATGTTCATAAGCCCCTCACTTCGCATCGCGCATGGCGGCAGCGCCGGCGATCACCGATTTGACGATGTTGTGGTAGCCGGTGCAGCGGCAGAGATTGCCCTCCAACCAATCGCGCACCTTCGTCTCGGTCGGGTCGGGATCGCGTCCGACGAGATCGACCGCGCTCATCAACATGCCCGGCGTGCAGAAGCCGCATTGCAGCCCATGGTTTTCATGAAAGGCCTGTTGCATCGGATGCAGACTGGCACGCCCGGCAACCGACAGGCCTTCGACCGTCATCACCGAGCCACCATCGGCCGAGACAGCCAGCATGGTGCAACTCTTCACGGACTCGCCGTTGAAATGCACGAGGCAGGCACCGCATTGACTGGTGTCGCAACCGACATGAGTTCCCGTGAGCGAGAGCTGCTCGCGCAGAAGCTCAACCAGGAGCGTCGCCGGATCCACCGAGACGCTGATCGGGCGTGTGTTGAGTGTAAGATTGATTTCCATCACGGGCTCCGGGCTAGGCAAGCAAATGTGCGCGGTCGATCAGCCATGCGGCAAGGACGTTGTCGCCCACATCGAACGGATTCTTGAAAAAACGGCGCTCCGGCACATAGGCGACGAATTCCGTCTCGCCGGCCGCGTCAAGCATCACCTTGACGAAGTTTCCCTGGTACTCGATGCCGAGGATCGTCGCCGGCACCGATGCCATGTCCTCGGAGAGTACCGTATCCTGGCGGAAGAGCTCGACATCGTCGCGCCGCACCGCGATGTCGATTGCCTGGCCGGCCTCAAGCCGGGCACCAGCGTGCACCGGAATCTGAATGCCGGCGATCTCGGGGCTCGCGATCATCGCCCGCGTGCCGTTGATCTTGCCGACCTTGCCGCTCAGGACATTCTGCCCGCCAAGAAACTCCGCGACGTAGCGATCCTTCGGTGCGGCATAGATTTCGCGCGCCGGACCCGACTGCTTGATCTTGCCGTTCTCCATGACGACGACCATGTCGGCGAGCGCAATCGCCTCGAGCTGGGTGTGCGTGACATGAACGAAGGTGATACCGAGTTCGCGCTGCATGCGTCTCAGCTCGGCGCGCATCCTGATGCGCAAATGCTCGTCGAGCGCCGACAGCGGCTCGTCGAGCAGCAGCACCCGCGGCTCGGTGATGGCGGCGCGGGCCAGCGCCACGCGTTGCTGCTGGCCACCAGACAGCTGCGCCGGGAGACGGTCGGAAAACTCGGTCATCCGCACCTTCTCGATCATGGCGTCGGTCTTGGCGTAGCGCTCCGTCTTCGAAAGCCCGCGAACCCTGAGCGTGAAGGCGATGTTGTCGCGCACCGTGAGATGCGGAAACAGCGCGTAGGACTGGAACATCATCGCCGTGCGGCGCTCGACCGGCGGCAGGCCGACGACATTCTCGCCGCCAATCAGGATCTCGCCGACGGTCGGATCCTCATGGCCCGCGATCATGCGCAGGATCGTGGTCTTGCCGCAGCCTGACGGGCCGAGAATGCAGCAATAGGCGCCGTCCGGGATCTTCAGATTGACGCCGTCGACCGCATAGGTGAAGCCGTCATAGCTCTTGGCAACCCCGGCGATTTCGATATGGCCCTTGCCGAGGCTCATGCCGCGCCTCCCAACTGGCCAGACGGGCGCGACTCGCGCCGATTCCGCATGGAGGCGATCGTGCCCAGGCTCGCAGCAATGACAACAAAGGAGACGATCGTTGTGACAGTGCCGAGCGCATAGAGCGCCGGTGAGGTGATGTTCAGCGTCATGCTCCAGATCTCCAGGGGCAGCGTGTTGAGCGAGCCGGCCGTCTGCAGCGTCCGGGCAAATTCATCGTAAGACAGCGTGAAGCCGAACAGCGCGACAGCGACAATGCCGGGCGCCAGCACCGGGATCACAACGAGGCGGATCGTCTGCCAGGGCGAGGCGCCGAGATCGCGCGCGGCCTCCTCCCAGGCATGGTCGAACCGCGACATGACAGCGAACATGACAAGCACCCCGAAAGGTAGCGTCCATGAAAGCTGCGCGCCAAGCGCCGATGTGAACAGGCTTGCCTCGACGCCGACCGCGTTGAAGATGAGCCCGACGCCGATGCCGAGCACCAGGCCAGGAGCAACCAGGCTGCCGATCATCAGGTAGAAGATGATCGTGTCGCCAGCGAAGCGCTTGCGGAAGCCGAGCCCGGCCAAGAAGGACACGGCCACCGTCAGCACCGTGACCACGATCGCAAGCTCGAACGAGCGCTCGAAGGAGCCTTTGACATCGCCGGTGCGAACTTGCGTGAAGAGGTCGACGAACCAGTGCAGCGACAGGCCCTTCATCGGGAAGACCAGCCCGCCGCGCAGATCCTGGAAGGAAAGAATATAGATGCAGGCCATTGGACCGTAGAGCGCCATCAAATAGAGGGTGAACAGGGTGGCAAGCACGTAGAAGGTCCACGGCCGGCGTCCACTGGCCGGCGCGATCGCCCTGCTTCTGCGCGCCGGTGCGCTGGCGACGGTTGCGTCCGAGACACGGGCCAGGCTCATCGCGTGATCTCCTTGCGAATGTCGACCAAGCGCAGGATCAGGCCGACCGTGACAACGAGGATTGTCGTCAGCAGAACCGCACTTGCGGCTGCGGTCGGATACTGCAGCACAGAGATGTCCTCGTAGAAGGCGCCGACGACCGAGGCCGAACCGCCGCCCGACATCACCTTGACCACGAAGAAATCGCCCATGACGATCGAGATGACGAAGATCGAGCCCAGCGCGATACCACTCTTCGACAGCGGCACGATGATCAGCCGCATGATGTCGAAACGACTGGCGCCGGCGTCCAGCGCGGCCTCGACGATGCGTTTGTCGATCCGCCCCATGGCATTGAAGATTGGCACGATCATGAAGATGGTCAGTTGGTGGACATAGGCGACCACCACCGCGAAGCTCGAAAACAGCAGGAATTCGAGCGGCTGGTCGATCAAGTCGAGCTTGAGCAAGGCCTCGTTGACCAGCCCTTCCTTGCCAAGCAAGGGGATCCAGGAAATCATCCGGATGATGTTCGAGGTCCAGAACGGCACCGTGCAGAGCAGGAACAGCCCAAGCGCGAGCAATTGGTTTCTGACATGGAAGACGAGGAAATAGGCAACGAAGAAGCCGATGAGGAGACTGAAGAACCAGGTCAGCACGGTGAACTTGATCGTCTCGTAATAGAGATTGAACGTCAGTCCCGAGGTCAGGATCTCGGTGTAGTTGTCGAGGTTGAAGGCCGGCAACAATCCCCCGAACCCGTCGGTGTCAAAGAAGCTCGCGGCCACCACGGCGATCAGTGGCAGCACGAAGAAGGGGATCAGCACGACGACCAGTGGAGCCACGTAAGCCCATCCGGCCAGATTTTGCTTCAACGCAGCGCTTTGCGCCATCGCGGAACTCCGAAGATTTCGGATGAAGGTACGACCGGGCACGGCGTGCCCGGTTACGGCTAGCGCCTCAGGCGACCTTGAAGTCGTTCCAGCGCTTGTTCATGTAGGCCGCCTCGTCCATCAGCGTGTTCCAGCACGAGATATTGGTTACGCGCTCGACGAAGGAGCCGCCGTCGCGCACGGTGCCCACCTTCTCCATTGGCACACCATAGGGATCCTTGACCTCTTCCGGTGCCGGTTTGCCCTCGTACCAGAAGGTGTATTCGGCTGGCGTCATGAACTTCTTCGCAGTGGACGGGACCGGACTGTAATAGCCGTAGCGGCTGACGAAGGCACCCTGCCAGCCCGACATGTACCAGTTCATATATTCATAAGCTGCGTCGAGCTTCTTTCCGGTAAGATGTTTCATCAGGCCCATGCCGTTGCACCAGCCGCGATAGCCTTCCTTGTCGCCCTTCTTGTTTACCGGGGCATAGACGCAAGGAATTTCCTTGACCCTCACAGCGGCGACGGCTGGCGACCACATCGACTGGATGATCACCTCGCCAGCCGCCATCAACTGCACCGATTGGTCGAATGTGGTCCAGGTGGCCCGGAAGTGGCCCGACTTCTTCAGTTCGATCAGCTTGTCGATGGTGAAGTCGATCTCGGCCTTGGTCATGTTTCCCTTGTTGCCGTATTTTATCAGGTCGGCGCTCTCAAAACAAAGAGCGGCGTCCATGATGCCGATCGCCGGCACGTCGAGGATCGCCGCTTTGCCCTTGAACTTCGGGTCGATCAATTCCTTCCATTCGGTGACCGGATGGCCGACCAGATCGGGACGGTAGCCGACGGAATCGGCATTGTAGACCTGCGGGACATTCGTCAGCCATTCGGTGACGCCGTCATGCAGTTCGGTCGAGCCCGGTTTCTCGATGTAGAGCGCCTCATAGGGAGAGATACCCTGGCGCGGGATTTTGTGCCCGTCGAGTTCACCTTTGGTGAAGATCGGCAGGAAGTTGTCGAATTCCTTGATCCTCTTGGCTTCGATGCCCTGGATCACGCCGCGCTTGGCAGCGAGCTTGGCCTGCCAGCCTTCGAGATCGGCAATGTCGACCGAATTCGGCTGGGTGATAAAACGATTGATGGCTGCCGAGGTGTCGAGATTCTGCATCGTCACCTTGAAGCCGAGGTCCTTGGCGGCCTGGTCACCGATGGCCTTCACCACCGAGTACGAAACGCCGAGATGGCGCAATTCAATGTCCTTGATTTCCTGGGCCCAGATCGTTGGAAACCCGCCGATCGCACCCGATCCGACGGCGGCTCCGGCAGTGGCCGCGCTGCCTTTGAGAAACTTTCTTCTGGTCAGTGCATTCGTCGACGCTTTCACCTGTTTCATGGTCAAACCCTTCCCCTGTATGTCGAACCTGTCGTCGGCAATCCACATTCCTTCGATGTCTGGCTGTCTGCTTGAGAGCAGGATATATTTTTTGCGTTGCCCGCCAAATTAGAAGTAAAAATTCCAATTATAAGCCGCGCAAATCTGCCGCCGATTTGGGCACGGGTAAGCACAAACCTGCCAAAACATATGCAGAAAGCTCAATTTCCTGGGATTTTCTGCCAGAATATTGAGCAAACCGGCCATTCTGTTTCGCGAAGACGCGCAGTAGCCGAATTAAAATAACGCTAGGGCGCTCTGGCTGAGGCCCCATCGCTGAATCTTAAGAACACGCCTTGCGAACGGTTCAGGTTTGAATGGGCTTGAGTGGCGCGTCCCTCTGCAAGCTCCAGAGTAAAGCGCTAGAGCCGCCGACTGGCTTCCCCTTGTGTCGCCTTCATTCGCGTGCTGCGTGCGCGATCATGCCCGCATCTCGGGTGGGGGGAAGGGCGATAGCGCTCTTCCGACTCGAGCCCCCGATAAGCGCTTCGATGAAGTTTGCACCACTGCGGATCCCGACCGCCAACGTCCTTCATAAGCGCGCGCAATTCGGCTGGAGGCGCAAAGCATTTCGAAAAGCATCCAGGAACCTCAGTCAAACTGGACGCAGCGGCGGACGATGAGGTTCACGGATATCGCAGCGAACGTCCGCAATGGAGCGGCGGAGCCATGACAAGCAAGACGACCAACAAGTTCTCTCCCGAGGTCCGAGCCCGTGCGGTGCGGCTGGTTCTGGATCACGAAGGCGAGCATGCCTCGCGGTGGGCGGCGGTCTCGTCGATCGCCGCCAAGATCGGCTGCACGGCGCAGACGCTGCATGAGTGGGTGAAGAAGGCCGAGCGCGACAGTGGCGTGCGAGCCGGTGTGCCTACGGATGTGGCGACGAAACTCAAGGCTTTGGAACGCGAGAACCGCGAGCTTCGCCAGGCCAACGAGATCCTTCGCAAGGCTTCCGCGTATTTTGCCCAGGCGGAGCTCGACCGCCGGTTCAAGCCATGATCGCGTTCATCGACGATCACCGCGAGGCGCATGGGGTCGAGCCGATCTGCAAGGTGCTGCCGATCGCCCCGTCGACCTACCACGACCATGTCGCCAAGCGCATCGATCCCTCCCGGCTGTCGGCTCGGGCGAAGCGGGATGAGGCTTTGAAGGATGAGGTCCGACGCGTGTTCGAGGCTAACTTCCGCGTCTACGGCGTTCGCAAGATCTGGCGGCAGTTGCAACGCGAGGGCTTCGATGTCGCCCGCTGCACGGTTGCCCGCCTGATGAAGGCCATGGGCCTCGAAGGCATCATCCGCGGCAAGCCGATCCGCACCACGGTGAGCGACAAGGCGGCACCATGCCCTCTCGATCACGTCAATCGCCAGTTCCATGCCCCGGCGCCGAACATGCTGTGGGTCTCCGACTTCACCTACGTCGCGACCTGGACGGGCTTCGTCTATGTCGCCTTTGTCATCGACACCTATGCGCGAAGGATCGTCGGCTGGCGGGTGAGCCGGACGGCGCATGCCAGCTTCGTTCTGGACGCTCTGGAACAGGCTCTCCATGATCGGCGGCCCGTGCAGGGAGGCGGGCTCATCCATCACAGCGATAGAGGCAGCCAATACGTCTCTATCAGATACACCGAGCGCCTGGCGGAGGCCGGCGTCGAACCTTCGGTGGGCAGTGTCGGCGACTCTTAGACAATGCTCTCGCCGAAACGATCAACGGTCTTTACAAGGCCGACGTGATCCCATCGACGCGGACCCTGGCGCTCATTCGAGGCCGTCGAGCCACGCTCGAATGGGTCGACTGGTTCAACAATCGCCGGCTGCTGGAGCCCATCGGCAACATCCCGCCGGCCGAAGCCGAGGAACGCTACTACGCCATGCTCGAAGACCCAGCCATAGCCGCGTGACTCAAACGAAACGGCCTCCGGAAAACCCGGGGCGGTTCAGTTCGTTCGCGAACCGCGTCACGCAAACGGACTCATCGAATGGATCTACGGATTGCCGCGGAGGTACATGACAATGTCGACGTAAGGCCATTTGTAGTTGACCATCCCCATATAAGGGTTTCGGGTGCCGGCAGGCGACCAGTTTTTGGCCGCCTGCTTTCGTACCGATTCTTTTTTTGCCTATCTATATTCTCTTGCGCTAATATAAAATTAACGTAACGTCAGATGGCAGCATCTGGGGATGCTCAACTGAGGGCGTTTCTCATGAAAATGGCGTTGTTCTGTGCGGTCGTCCTGTTGGCTGGAAATGGTCCTGTTGATGCCAAGGAGAAGAAAACGGTGATCAGTGACGCCGCTGCCCTTTGCTCGGCCAAGCATTCGGTAAAGAAAGACGTTCCAGAGCTGGACTGCAGTTTGACAGGAACTGCCACAGCCCCGCTCAATGGCACTGAACCAACAAAACAGCGCCTCGGATATGATACCAATCCTTGGATCGTGACCGGCTTTTGATTTTCACGGGAACGGGCATACTCTGGCGCAACCGTGTCGTTGGTGACCTCGGCCGCTGAAGCAACAACTTTGCAGCCTATCGTTCCGTCATATGCGGGCGTCCAGCCTAACTCCCGACCATCGGCACGGTAACGGTTGTCGCGTAGTTGATCGGGAAGTTGCTGAAGTAAGGGAACTCGATGACGAAGGCATAGCTGGCGGTCAGATGGGCCATGCGGAAGCCACCGCTCGCCGGGTCGAAAGCGATCGTGACGTTCACATCCTTCAAACCCAGGGCCTCCAATTTCTGCGTGGCGATCGATTGGATGTGTCGGCCTGGGTCAGCGTGTTCTTGAGCTGCAGCGAGCGTGATGATGTCTCCAACACATAGCGAACGCTGGACACGGAGTGCATCGACCAGCCGAAGGCGAAGATCCCGA
>NZ_JAMYLA010000067.1:0-31683 GCF_040317725.1 Mesorhizobium sp. M1396
GGTGAGCCGGGTTGGCGACGGCGGACACAAGAGCGCGATCAAGTCGCCGCCAACTCCCCATTACTGGATCTGCCCATAAGGCAGGAATTGTAGGCGATGCGCCGCTCGCCGCAGTCCTCGCAGGCTTCGACATGCCCGCCGAGGGCCGCGGTGCGACATTGTTCGATCGCCGACATGACCTTGAGTTGCTGCAGGCTCAGATGACCTGCATAGACGGCCCGATAGGCCGGCGCGGCGGCACGGAAGATGTCGGCGACCTCGATCGAGGCGCGCACGGATCAGCCGGGCGGCGACTTGCCTTCCATCAGCGCCATCAGCCGGTCGAGCGGCCCGGCGACCGCGTGGATTGTCCGGGTCGAGACCTTGGTGTAGAGCGCGGTCGTATCGAGCTTGCTGTGGCCTAGCAGCACCTGGATGACGCGGATGTCGACATCCTGTTCGAGCAGATGGGTGGCAAAGCTGTGCCGCAGCGTGTGCGGGCTGACGCGCTTGCGGATGCCTGCGACTTCAGCAGACTCCTGGACGGCGCGGTGCAGTTGCCGCGACGAGATCGGATCGGTGCAATTGCGCCCCGGGAACAGCCAGCCATGCGGCAGCATGACCCCGCGCCGCTTGCCTTCGCGCCACCACAACCGCAGCAGTTCCAGAAGTTGCGGCGAGAGCATGGCGTTGCGGTCCCTGCGTCCCTTGCCCTGTTCGACGCGGATCAGCATGCGCGTACTGTCGATATCATCGACCTTCAGGTGCGCGACCTCGGACACACGCAGGCCCGCGCCATAGGCGACGCCGAGCGCAGCCTTGTACTTGATGCCAGGTGCTGCTTCGAGGAGCCGCGCCGCTTCCTCCACGCTCAGCACATCGGGCAGCTTGCGCGGATAGCGCATGATCACCAGCGCACGCGCCAGATCCCGCCGCATCAGTGTCACCATGAACAGGAAGCGCAACGCCGAGACCGCGCTGTTGATCGTCGCGGGGCCGACACCGTTCTCATGCTGGTGCAACTGGAAGCGCCGGATATCCTGGGGCGTCGCAGTGTCGGGAGCGCGCCCAAGGAATGCGGTGAAGCGCCGGACGTGACGCACGTAATCCTGCTGTGTATGCGGTCCCAGACCTCGCATCAGCATGTCTTGCTGCATGCGCTGACGAAGCGGTGATATCGGTGCATTGGTCGGCAGGGTAGCCATGGCGAGTTCCTCTCGTTGAAGGGAACTCCATGGTCTGGTCAGGCAGTTAGGCACTCAAAGCCGAAGATTACCATACTGCATTGCCAACCGCGCCTTCCCGCGAAGCGGGTTCGTGCATTGTGCGCATTGCTGCCATTCGCAACGCGGATGATGAAGGTCTCCGTTACGTCAAAGACGTGAATTTGACGACATCTCAGCGCGGATAGAAATTTCAGTTTCGAACGGAAACGGGAAGCTGAAAATAGCTGGCGGAATTGCCGGTGCAATGAAAGAATCATGCCCAGCGAACTTTCAGCCACGTCCAGGCCAAAAAGACGGAATTCGGCGTTGGGCGCGATCTCGATATTTCGGACATACGCGTCGAGGGGTAATCGACCTTCATGGCAATCGAGTCGAGGCTGACGTTGCCGCCGCTCGCACAGGGTGCTCATTCCGCACACAAGTGTAAGAAGCGCGCCCCGCCTAGCTTTGCGGCGGGGATAACCCATCAGTTCACTCTTTGTTCTTTTCCGAAAACGCGTGGCGAGAGCGTGTCCTTTAACTGATTCCTCAGGGAGGCAGCGCGCAGATGACCGTCCAGCCCATCAATACCACGCTGCAGGGGGACAGGATTCTCAATGAACCGACAATCAGCTGCCCAAGCTGCAAGACGGAAATCAAGCTCAATGAGTCGCTCGCGGCCCCTTTGATTGCCGCCACGCGTGAAGAATACGAAATGCGCCTGGCGCAGAGCAAGACATCGATGGCTGCCAGAGAAGAGGAGCTCAAGCGCCAGCAGGCCGAGATCGTCGCCGCCAAAGAGGACATCGCCAACCAGGTGGCTGAGCAAATCAAGCTTGAGCGTGCCGGAATCGCGGTCGAGGAAGCCCGCAAGGCAAAATTGCTGCTTTCGGTAGACCTGGAGGACAAGGACAAGAAGCTTGCCGAGCTGGAGGCGACGTTGAAGGCGCGCGACGAAAAGCTCACCGAGGCCCAGCAGCAACAGGCGGAATTCCTGAAAAAGCAGCGTGCGCTCGACGACGAAAAGCGCGAGATGGCGCTGACACATCGAAAGGAAGATCCAGGAGGGGTTGGACGCCGTTCGTGTCAAGGCGAGGTCGGAAGCGGAAGACGGCCTTAAGATGAAGGTTGCGGAAAAAGAAGAGCAGATCGCCGGCATGCAGCGTCAGATTGAGGAGCTGAAGCGCCGTGCCGAACAGGGTTCCCAGCAGCTGCAGGGTGAAGTGCTGGAGCTCGAACTGGAAGCCCTCATTGCCAGCCGGTTCCCGATGGACATCATTGAACCGGTTGCCAAGGGTGAGTTCGGCGGTGATGTCCTGCATCGCGTGGTCGGACCGGCCGGCCAGCCATGCGGCGCCATTTTGTGGGAATCGAAGCGCACCAAGAACTGGAGCCACGGTTGGCTGGGGAAGCTCAGGGCGGATCAACGGGCTGCGAAAGCGGATATCGCGCTGATGATCTCGGAAGCGCTGCCTTCCGGGGTGGAAACCTTCGATCTTCTGGACGGGGTCTATGTCGCCCATCCCAAATGCGCGATGCCGATTGCAATCATGCTGCGACAATCCCTTATCGAGCTGGCCAACTCCCGCCTCGCCCAGGACGGCCAAGCTACCAAAATGGAGCAGGTCTATGGCTACCTGACCGGTCCGCGGTTCCGCCATCGCGTCGAGGCCATCGTCGAAAAATTCTCTGATATGCAGGAGGACCTGGCCAGGGAACGCAAGACCACAACACGCCTGTGGGCCAAGCGGGAGGCTCAAATACAAGGCGTAATCGAATCGACCGTCGGGATGTACGGCGACTTGCAAGGTATCGCTGGAAAGGTGATGCAAGAAATTGAGGGCTTGGAGGTCCTGGCCATTGAAACATCTCCGCCCGGTGCCGAATAGGCAATCGGTATGCAGCTCAACAAGGAAAACGATTGGCAATCTGGAGCGGCTTCCCCAGACATACCCATCGGACTCCTCGGATAGTGTTAAGCAAAAGAAGCCCGCCGCACCCTAGGCAATCGTCGTCGGCCGATCGCTGCGGCCGGTCAGACCGCGCGCTCACAGGCACGGCAGGCGAGGGTCGCGGCCGCGCCCTCGTCTGCGACTTGCCCATCGATCGGATCCTGGCGGAGACAGACGGTCCCTTCACTCAGGTTGACGGTCGTCCCAGCGAGCCCGCGGACGTGAAAACCACGGTCGCCGCGATCGCCGACGTCCGGAGGGTCCGGTCGATGCCGTCACGACGACGGTAAGATCGAACCTTCGCTCTCTTCTGGGGTGACGCCCCCAAAGGGATATACAAAGGGTTGTAATCTTCGCGCTACATATCCGGTCGATCTGTAGTGCGAAGGTGTCAAAATGCCCACTCCACACAACCCTCCCGCTGCAGTGCGGCGCGCGCTGCGCAAACTTGGGGCGGACATCCATGATGCCCGTCGACGCCGACGGCTGCCGATGGCGGTCGTAGCCGAGCGCGCCTTCACGTCTCGCTCGACACTGCAAAGGGTCGAAGCCGGGGACACCAACGTCAGCGTCGGCATTTATGCCGGCGTCCTGCAGGCGCTCGGCCTGCTCGACGGCCTGAGCCAGGTCGCCGACATCAGCAACGACAGCGTCGGTCAGGCGCTCGCCAGCGCCGACCTGCCTAAGCATGTCCACCTCAAGCGGCCAACCGGATCGTCCCGCGATGGCTGACATCGAGGTCCATATCGATTTGGATGGTCGCACACGCCCGATCGGACTGGCGAGGAGCAATCGCGTCCGCGGCCCCGAGACCATCCTCTTCGAGTATGACGGCGCATGGCTTGAGGACCCGGACCGCTTCTCGCTGGAGCCAGCTCTTGCTCTGACCCGCGGCGCCTTCGCCCCTCCTTCCGGTCCTGCAACCTTCGGCTCCATCGGTGACTCAGCGCCGGACACACCTGGGGCGGGCGTCTCATGCAGCGCGCCGAACGCCGGCTCGCGACCAGGAAGGCCGCGCGGTTCGCACGCTTGTAGAAAGCGACTACCTGCTCGGTGTCGCCGACGAGACCCGGCTTGGTGCGCTCCGCTTCCGCTGGGTCGGCGAACAGACTTCCCAAGCTCCGATCCGTGCGGGCGTTCCTGCCCTGATAGAGCTTGGCCGGCTACTCCAGATCACCGAACGAATCCTCCGGGATGAGGAAACGGATGAAGACCTGCAGCTCATCTTTGCCCCAGGCTCCTCCCTTGGCGGTGGGCGTCCGAAGGCGTCGGTCATCGACCAACATGGTCATCTCTCCGTCGCCAAGTTTCCGAAGGAGACTGACGACTACAGCATGGAGACCTGGGAAGAGATCGCGCTGCGGCTGGCCGGACAGGCTGGTATCGCCACTCCCCAACACGAGCTGATCGATGTCGCCGGCAAGGCGGTCATGCTGTCGCGACGCTTCGACCGTGATGGTGCCATCCGTATCCCGTTCCTGTCGGCGATGGCGATGATGGGCGCCAAGGACGGCGAGCGCGGCAGCTATCCGGAGATCGTCGATGCTCTTGCTCAACACGGCGCTCAGGGAAAGACGGACGCCCATGCCCTATATCGGCGTGTCGTCTTCAACGTGCTGATCTCCAATGTCGACGACCACCTCCGTAATCACGGTTTCCTGTGGCTTGGAAAGGCGTTGGTCTCTCTCGCCGTCATACGACCTCAATCCCGTTCCGACCGATCTCAAGGCCCGGGTACTGACGACGAACATCGATCTCGATGAGGGCACCTGTTCGCTCGATCTGCTGGAAGCCGCGTCGGAGTTTTTCGCGCTCACACTGCCGCAAGCCCGCGCAATAATCAAAGAAGTCGCGACCGTGACCGCAACCTGGCGCGATACCGCCAAGGCGGTCGGCGCCCGCCCAGCCGAGATCAACCGCATGGCCAGCGCCTTCGAACACGACGATGTTAAACGGGCGCTGGCGCTATGACGAGGACATTCCTGCACAGCTTCGAGCCAGCCAGCGCCAGTCCCATCACCGGCGCCACCGTCGAGGGTGCATGGAACAGACGATGAGTCCAGCGGACGAAATCCCGAATTGAGAAAGCCCTGTAGCATCAATGGCATGATGCTGCATGATTTGGATTTGCCGAAGAGCAAGTTCGGGCGATCCTACATGATCCCCCACGCCCGGTAGCGCCCCCGCCCGTCACCTCCCGGATGCCGAGTTCGGCGACGAGGTCGAGCGCGGCGCGCTGGCTGATTTTCAGCTCGGCCGCGATGCATCCCGCCGAGACCACCGGCCGCGCCAGCACCAGCTCGATCAGCGCCGGCAGGCTTGAATTTTTTCGCCGCCTCCTGAGCCGGCGCTCCATCTGGCCTTTGACCAGCACCAGCCGGTCGAGCTCCTTCAGTCCGGCCGAGGCCACCTCGGCGAAAGCGTCGAGGATAGCGAGCAGCGCCGCCGTGCTCTTGGTTTGCCCGGTCATTCTGTGGCTCTTCCGCCGAATTGTTGCTGGCGAGATTCGGACGGCCGTTTCAGCGACATAAACGCGCGAGCAGAGCTTGGCGAAGCGATGCTGGACAGTGGCGGATGGCGGTTTCCGACGATTGCTCGAGCCGCGATTGGTTTGCGCTGTCGAGATGCTCGATCAGACCCTGGAACACCAGAGCAACTAAATAAGATAAAAATGTTCGGACAAGCGATGTGGGCGCTTCACCAATGACCGGGGTGCAATTCGTTTGGCTCATCCCGGCGATGAAGCGGCGCTGCAGGACTTCCTTATGTGGCATGCGGACAGCTCCCTTTATCTCCGCTACTTCCTCACCCAAGGTGGCCTCGTGGATGAGGGCAAGCAGCTTCAGGACACCTATGCAGCGGCGTTCCTGGGCACGGATGTCGTCGGTGTGGCAGCACAATTGGCAAGGTGCGGTGTCCTGCAGGCTCCGGATCATGCGGCTGAGCTTGCGAATGTCGTGGTCAAAGCATCGGGACGGACGCTGATCGCATTGCTCGGACTTTTCCACAGGTTGACGAAGCACACCGTGACCTGGGTGATCGGCCTAGTTTGCCAGCAAACAATATTCCGCGTAATTTGCCCAGCGGTTTACTCAAGACTAGGACGAGTCCCGCTTGAGATGGATGCCAATTCTCTCGCTAGCTTGTATCTGATTGCCCGCCTAAATTCGGCGGCGCTGTTGGCGGTAACCAAGAAGGAGCCGGGTCCTCCGATAACGTGCCGCTCGTAATATTCCGGAATAGTCTCGCCATTTTCAACGCCGTAACTGATCGGCAGGCCGTTGATCACGATCGCTTTCTGGAGCGCTCTCCGGCGGCTATCCTCTATTGGAGGTCCGTCATTGTTCGTTCCGTCACCGGAGATGTCGATGACCCTGCGCGACGCCCTGAGGGGAAGTTTGTCGAAGGCATCGACCGATACGTCGATGGCGTATGAGATCGAAGTTTTCGAGCCGTGCGGATCGGCGCGTTGCCGGTCGGACTTCTTTCGAATGGCTTGCGCGATGAAAGACGCATCCTTCGCGTCCGACAGAATGGCCCAGTCCAATCGTGTTTCCGAGGAACCCGAGCTCGACCATTCGAGGTAGGTGACGGCGATTTTGCCTTGCGCGCCCTCCTTGATCACCTCCAGCAAGTCGGCCGATTCCAAGGCAGATGCATAGCCTTCCCGCTCCAAAGCTGCCTCGCCCTGGTTGATGGAACCCGACATATCGGCCGCAAGAACGATCGCGACGTCGACTTCATTGGCTGATAGCGTGAGGAGCCACTTGCTTTGGATCTCGCAGGGGCAAAGGTCCTCGGCATCAGAACCATCAGGGGCGCGCTGGCCCACGATCGTCAAAACGGCGCTTAACAGGCCAACGCCGAAAACTGCGGACAAGGATTGCATCTCAATTGCCCCTTTAGACCGACTGTCATATTGGCTTCGTCCGAAACCTCCGAACGCCGACGACGGCATGGAATTCGGGTCACTGTTCCTGGAAAGCCTTCGAAGCGACATCCCCGGCTACGAAGCTGCCAAGGGCATTCCAAGTTTCCGTGTCCAAGCATCTCACGCCTGCTGTGCAGGGCGGATCGTGGACTCCCGCTGGTCGAAGGCCTTATCATATTGTTCAACAGCGTCGAGAACCTCAGGGTCTCTCTCTGTGTGAGGCCAAGAAAAGCGTGCCGTCGAACTCGGCTACGTTCTCTCGTACAGCATCCCAAACGAGCCATTCTCCGCTGGGGTCGCACAGCGGCTCGTAAGGGCCCCTGCCCATTAGGGTAACGTTGCCGATCCTAGCCTCCTCGACCTGCAACGCCTCCTCGATCCAGTAGAGCGTGCAGCCATGCAGGGTACGGCGTTGGCATCCCCTGGTTGGGGGGTGAGGACCCGCTAGGCCGCCAGCGATAACGGAGCTTCGCCGTTTTTCCCCTCTGGCATGGCTCGCTTCCGATTTAATATTATAAGTATCTAATATACTAATCTTGCGCCGCCACTAAGTCAAACCTCGAGGCCGCCTCGAGTTTTGTCGTAGGTGCGACTGCGTTTTGTTGTCTGGCCGCTTGAGCCGCCTTTCGCGGCCCCGCCGGTCAAGCCCGGCGGCCGCCGCGCTGCCATTCCCCTCGCAACCGAGCTGATGGGACGCCGCCTAGTCGTTCGCTGCGAACGTCGGCTTCCTTCCCGATTGCGCTTCGCCTTGAGGCCCTTGTAGTCAGCGATGCACGATCGGGGCGCGCGACAGCGCCTCATGCAGGGCATCGGTGCGCAGGTCGCCGATCATCTCGATGCCCTTGCGGGTGACGTCCGGACGGGGCTTGGGCGAGATCGTCGCCGAAGCAGGCGTCACGCGCATACATGCGGGTCTTGGCCAGGCCGTTGGCGACGGCCCACCACGAGACCTGTGGATCGCCTTTGGTCGGCTTATGCGCCTTCCAGACCTCCTTCTGCTCCTCGAGCGAGGCGACCGCGATGGCGCGGAGCTGGCGCTCGTCGGGCATGTCGCCCTTGGCCATATGATCCAGCATCGCCGGCAGCACATTGGCGAGCAGCCTCAGCTTCTTGATTTGGCGCACCGTGCGCGAGCGCGATGCCAATCGCCTCCTCGGTCCAGGTCAGCGCGATCAAACGCTCTAGGCCCGCCACAGATCGACGGGGTTGAGCTGCTCATGTGCGATCGTCGTGACCAACGAACGCATGGCGCCGCCATCCTCGGCGCGGGGTAGGACCAGAACGGCGATTTCCTCCAGACCGGCGACGATCGCCTGCTTGACGCAACGGCGCCCGTCATCGATGACGAAGCCATTGCCGCCGTCCGGTTCGGCGGCGACGATGGGCGGCTGCACGATGCCAACAGCCTTGATCGTCGCCAGGAGCAGGTCGTCGGCCTGCGGGCTGGACTTGGAACGGCGCGCTTTGTCGGGATTGTCCTTGAGTTCAGTTCCATGGAGATGCTCCTTTGGCGATTACGGACACGGCCTTTTCACCGGTCCTTTTCCGTCTTCTTCCCCAAGACGTCCCCCTGCCCGCGGAGCGGACGGACCGGCGCAACTGGCTGGTGAGCATCCCTGCCCGGCAGGCCAAGCGGGGCTTTCAGCCCTGCGCCGGACGACGCGGCCGGGATTGCGAGGCTGGCGGTTGAGCGTTAGCGCCACCGGTCTGACCGATCAGCGAGCGGGTTTTCCTTGCCCTCCATTTTCCTCTCCCCATGCTGTCCAATCTGCTGGGCGGAGCGCTCACGCCTGACGGCGCTTGAAATCCGTGTATATTATGGCAATATACACCGATGATCGAATGGGAACGGATTGCCGGCTTCGACTGGGATGCGGGCAATGCCCGCAAGAGCATCGACAAGCACGACGCCAGCCAGGCCGAGGCGGAACAGGTCTTCTTCAACGAGCCGTTGCTGACCGTACCTGACGCAAAGCACAGCGCCATCGAGCAACGAATTCATGCTCTGGGGCGCACCGATGACGGAAGGCTGCTGCACATCACCTTCACGCTTCGGGACAAGGACACCAAGATCCGGGTGATGTCCGCCCGGGATATGAGCCGCAAGGAGCGAGGCTACTATGACCAAGACAGCTAAGCCGGTGCCGACCTTTGCATCGGAGGCCGAGGAGCGCGCCTTCTGGGAGTCCAACGACTCCAGTGAGCATGTCGATTGGAGCAGGGCGGAGCGGGTCCGCCTGCCCAACCTCAAGCCGTCGTCGACCTCGATCTCGTTGCGGCTGCCCAATGGCCTGCTCGAACGGATCAAGGTCGCGGCGAACAAGCGCGACGTGCCCTATCAGTCCCTTATCAAGACCTGGCTGTCCGAGAAGATTGACGCCTCTCGAGGCTAGGAGGCCGGCCTTAAGCCGCCTCCACCACTCCCGTCCCGGGGTCCTCGACATCCTGGGCGAGCCCGATGCAATGGCCTTGGCCATAGCGAACTTGGTTCGCTTCGACGAAGGGATCGATGGCAGCGTGCAATTGGCCGATCCAGCCGGCCATGCCCTCCGGTCCGGCATAGATCGACAGGTCCTCCCCAGTGCGCAGCCCCTTCCTCGGCGGTGGCTTCGGCTCCAAGGCGATCATGAACGGCCACTACATTCTGGCCATCCTGGTCGCGCGCATGCTCGGCCGTCCGGTCAAGCTGGCGCTGCCACGCCGGGGCATGGGCACGGCGCTGTTCCACGCACCGATGTTCCAGGCCGCGGCGCGCGCCACGCTGCGCGCCGACGGCACAGCGCTGGTCGAGACCGCCGGGGCCGACATGGGCCAGGGCGCGTGGACGGCGCTGGCCCAGATCGCCGCCGACGGGCTCGGCCTGAGTATCGATGAAATCGAAGTCCGCTCAGGCAATTCGGAGCGTCCCGACGGCGGCGTCGCCGGCGGCTCGGGTCATACCGCCACGGCGGGCACCGCGCTCCACAACGCCGGCACCGACGCCATCGCCAAGCTGGCGGAACTTGCCGTCAACGATCCGGACTCGCCTTTGTTCGGTGCCGGCAATGCCGGCATCGAGGCGCGCCACGGGCGGCTCCATCATCGCGCCGACGAAACCCGCAGCGAAAGCTTTGCCGACATTCTGGCGCGGGCCGGCCTGAAAACCTGGTAGGCAAGGGCGCCGGCGGGCGTGATCCGGCGGACGCAGAGGCGCGGGCGATGTTCTCGCACGGCGCGGTGTTCGCCGAGGTCAAGGTCGACGCCGATCTCGGCCAGATGAAGGTGACGCGGCTTGTCGGTGCCTTTGCCGCCGGGCGCATCATCAACCCGAAGCTGGCGAAGAGCCAGCTCTATGGCGGCATGATCTGGGGCCTTTCCTTCGCGCTGCATGAAGAGGCGGTCCACGACCGCCGCAGCGGCCAGCCGATGAACGCCGACCTCGCCGGCTATCACATCCCGGTCCATGCCGACATTCCCGATATGCAAGCGCTGCTGATCGACGAGGACGACCCATATGTCAACGCGCTCGGCATCAAGGGCGTCGGCGAGATCGGCATCACCGGCACGGTCGGCGCCATCGCCAACGCCATCTGGCACGCGACGGGTGTAAGGGCGCACCGCTTTCCGATCCGCATCGAGGACATTGTCGGCTGAGGAGGTTCGCCGCTAAGGTCCGGCGGGCCGGTCAAGGTCGTGGCGGCGCCGCCGCGCCCGGCACGGCGGTCGCTTTTGCCGCCTTGCCGCCAGCGGGGAATGCTGGTCCCAGCTAGGCAATCGGGGAATCGAACGCCGAGCTTTGGTCTGGAGCAGACCACCATCTTGCAACATGAGGACGGCAGCTTTGCGCACAACGGCGGCCATCGAAGTTAGCTCGGCCACTGCTAAAGCGGACATTGCCGGCGGCTGCGCTTGGGTCAGTTGGGCCATTTCGCGACATTCATGGCGCCAGGCGTCCTGCTTGCCTTGCCCAGCGGGGCGCGAGATTAGCCGTCCAGCGGGCATTGGTTTTGGAAGCTGCACTTTGAATGCTCGCCTATTCGCGCAGCAAGGGTCATCAGAGGCGTCGCTTTGGCGCACGCAATGGCTACGGAAACAGCCGGACTTTTCAAATCTCAGATTGCAGGAATCATTAAGTACGCTCATGCAGTGCTCGCTTTATGCAGCGTGGTCAAAGGCGATTCTGGTTTCAGGAAGGCACAAAGCTGACCTGAACGACCGACAATGGGGTCGCGAAGCCTATGCCGTCGGCGCGGAAGCCTTCGGCTGGTGGAACCGGAACCCGGCCCCTCGCTCGATGCGCGAAGGCCGCGAGTTGATCGGTTATGGAATGGCCGCCGGGTCATACCCCATGATCCGTACCGCGAGCGAAGCCAAGATCGTGCTCCGTGCGCCCTTCAACTGGGCGAAACTGCGGTCGGCCCCATTCTTCATTTCCTCCGTGGCGCCTGGAGCAAAGGTGTTACCCTCGATTTCCAGTTTGCCTTTGCCCACTGCCTTCAACAGCTCCGCGATGCTGATGCCGCCGTTCGGTCGACGGGTCGGTCGCACCGAGCCGTTTTCGAACGTTAGGTCAGTCGCTTTCGCGGCTGCCATCCGATGCCGCAATCGCCAGCAAGGCATCGCGTGCATTCTTGGCCGCCTTGTCCACCGCGCCCGTCAGGTTGTTGGCCTGCTGAGAGCCGCCAGCTAGCGCTGATCTGGGGAGATGGTATCGCCCAGCCGCACCGCGACTGTCTCGACAGGAACGCCCAGGGCGGCGCCGTCTCGTTCCAGCTCTCATGGACGATCGAGCTTATCTTTCCGTCCTTAGAGGCTCCGATAGAGAGCGTTTGCCGTGTCGCCGGCCGACCGCCAAGACCGGTAAATGTCTGTGGGCGCGTGAGCGAAACCTTCACGGGCCTGCCGAGGTGGCGTCGATTGACGAAGTCCATATCGAGGCTTGCAACAATGTGACGAAAATCATGTATGCGACGGCGACAGCTCTCGCCTGCGATGGCGGTGATCGTCGAGGCGCGCTTCGTCATCGCATCTGACCTGTGCCTATGAATCAGGCTCGTGCTTGACGACTGGAGTCCGCCATTTGCGGCCTATCACCCCGTCGGCGGCGACCTTGCTCATCTTGGCGAGCGCGCCGATGCGAATGACATCCGCGGACACCTCGATCGCGTCGAGCCCGGAAAGGCGTGTGATGTCCACCACGCGGGCGGGGCGTGGCCCTCATGAATGCAGGCAACGGCGGACATGATTTGACCGGGAGTGCAATAGCCGCACTGGAATGCATCGTGCTCGATGAACGCGGTCTGGACTGCGTGCATCACCCCGTCGGCAGCCTGGAGGCCCTCGATCGTCGTGACCTGACGGCCTTCGACCTGGGCCGCGAGGGTCAGACAGCTCAATACCCGCTCACCGTCGATGTGGACGGTGCAGGCGCCGCACTGTCCATGATCGCAGCCTTTTTTCGTGCCGGGCAGGTTGGCATGCTCGCGTAGTACGTCCAGCAGGGTCACGCGTACATCAAGATTGAACTGGTGGCGGCGGCTGTTGATGTCCAAGGCTAGCTGTCGGGGCTCTGACATGTCGTCTCCTCGAGTGGCGGGCGGGATTGGGACTTCTCGCGAAGTCGACCGGACCGACGAAGCCTGCGGCATCAGTCGGAAAGGAACGTCTATTCCGAAGGCCTGTCGTTGGCCGGTTGCCTAAGCAACCCTTAGGAGAGCACGGACGCGACATTCGAATTAGCCCTCAAAATTCGCATGAGCCTATCAATGGCACTCATGAATAGACCTGCGACAACGGCAGTTCCGGATGCGACGTTCAGCTGTCGAAGGCCAGTGAGCTGGATAGCTCCTCATGGGCATCGACCTGTTGCTGCAGCAGAGCGAGTTTCTGCCTGACCATGCCGCTTACCCGCATATCGTCGCCGCGGTGCGCGATGCCGCGAGCCGCCTCAAAAAGGAGGCAGCACTATGAGAACTTTCGAGTATCTCGAGGCACTCCGTCTCAAGGCGTGACAGTGGCAGAACCGCATTCAAAACATGCCGCTCTACCTTGGCATCGTATGAGCTATCCTTCCCTCATATGCACAACCCCGCGGGACGTCGACAGTCGGGTTCCCGCTCAGGCAGAATAGGCGCGCGCCCTGGCAACTCGCCCTGGAAAAAGTCTCAACTTACCCTGACGGACTGCGTCGCGGTGAATGTCCGATTCCAGGATTCAGAGCCTAAAGCCGTCATTCCGCTTCCCGCCTCAAGGCTGCCGAACGGCACCGCATGTCGGCCGTTGAGGTCAGCTTTGCGACCGCCTGACCGCGCGATAGCTAGTGTCCCGGGTGTTTGACCTTCTTGTGAAATCGCGCACAAGCCAGGATCGCCAACGGTTTCCACTCATGCTTTGATCCCCTTCGTGGCCACGTTCTTTACGAAGTCTAATTGCCGCGGAAAAGACATTGTGCTTAGCATCCGCATCATGAGCTTGCCGGCCGCCTCGAACGTTGCACGCTACGAGGACTATTCAGCCCTCTGAATGTCTCCGCCCATGCGGACATGGAGATTCGATTCGAACATTGACGCGAGAGGTGATAGTCTCACCTCGGATCCCGAAAGAGGGAAGATGCGCGCCATTGCATTATTTGCCGCCGTCTTCGTGGCTACGCCCTCGACGGCGGCGGAGCGACTAATCTTTTACACAGCCAGTTTTCCAGATGCCACGTCGGTCCAGCTCAGCGTGGTGAACAACAGTGTCTCGCTATATGGGGACTATGACTTTGACGTCGCTATTGGCCTGGTCGAGACGGACGCGAACGGCGCCATCAGGTACGAAGATACCGGCAGGCATCGTGCACGAGTTCGCTGTAACTTTCCGGCATATGTGAGCGTAGGTGCGCGAAAATATCCCATAGAAATGCCCCTGAGCCGCTCCGCACATGACGATTGGAAAGAAAATCTCTGGATGATTTTCTGCCCGGCACCTTCATCCTGACTTCCGTGCCCATAGCATTGCTCGACCGGGTCACTTGATATCGGCGACCGTGATGCGTCCATTGACGCGGTCGGCTGGGAACTCGATCGCCTGACCCGTTTTGAACTTATCTATCGAGCATGCCCTCCTCCGCGACGACGAACATCATCGTCATCGCCGGCGTGTCGAGATTTAGTCAGCGGCCCACGTTTGATCGTCTGCTTGCTATTCTGCTTGGAGAACACGAGCACGAGCGTCGAGAGTGTCTTTCTCAATAGTGTCATGATTGGTGGTCAGTTGGCGACGGCGATGCCGCCATTTCATGCCAGAATCGTAGTGACCCGGGACCAAGGCAGAGGAAACCGAATTCGCCGGCATTGGCGAATGTCCAGATGATCTCGCCTCTGACACCAGGCGCCAGCCGGATCAAGTTGGGATCGGCGTGCTTGTGTATGGCTGGTGGCCACTTGCGAGTGGTCGTTAACCTCGCTGCAGACCTCCTGAATCAAAAATGGAATATTGGAGGACTGCCGCACCCGGGTGCGGTAGTCCTCAGGACCTCAGCAGGCGCGACAGTGGACTCCCTTTTTTCATGAGATCTGGCTGAACGCGCGCTCTTCCCCTTGAAGCTTGCATTGGACGCATGCATCGACATAAGAAAACGGCGACTGCCGTTCAACGCGTGACATTTCACAGCTGATTTTCCCGATTCGGCTTCAGCCGCGGCCACGCATGAGAATCACAAAAATGTAAATCCGAGGGAAGGTGCCCGTGAATTCGACCCGGTAGCCTGTTGTTGCTGGGTGTTCGAACGCTCACTTTTGACAAAAGGACTGAACCATGAAGCACACCATCGGATATGCATTGATTGTCTTAGCGGCAATGACCGGTGTCGCCAACAGCGGCACGAACTCGACAAGCCCCCGCATCGGCGAGGTCCTGCACGGCCATAGATCGACGGGCGAAACCCCGAAATCGGCATCCAACTCCGACATATCTTCCCAAGTGCTCGACAATGGCGATATCGAGAAAACCGATTCCCCCTATAACCGAGTCGAAGCTGTGAGCCCCTCCTCATCGTGGCAGGGCGGGAGCCCTCGCCAGCGCGCCGGCTGGGCGGGCCGCTAGCAGGACCGACACCGCAGCTTCCCATCTTCCCACGGAGCCGTGCAGGGCAAACCGGCCGGCAGCTCTGCCGGCTGGTTTGCACTTCGGCTGCTTCGCCAACGAAACCTATACAGCACAGCACACCGCACCAAGGAAACCTACTCGTAGGTGAGGACTATTCGAAGACGGGTGGTGGCGCAATCAACGCCTCACGGTGCCGCTCTCACCCGCCATACTGTCATAGGTCGTGAAGTGGTCGCAGCGCCACCGCGCGACGAGTAGTGTTTGATTTGAGTATAGGCGCGCAACGTGCCGAGCTCGGTCTGTGAGCATGCATCCGTCTAAGAACGGCCAACGACGTCGGAGCTGAGGTTTTCGCCGGCGATATCGTATCGGACACAACTGCTGATGCGCAGGCCGGTCCGTACCCAGAAATATAGAAAAAGCCAGTGCCGTCGGCAGCCCATTCGCCGGCCCATGCCGGACAACGGGGCGACCAAGAGCGCCGGCTAAACCACGCCATCGTGGCGGGTTAGCGAACTCTGGTCTGGTCGACAGCGCTATTGAATATTTGTAATTTCGTCTCAAGCGATATGAACCATCCGTCTACGCGTGACTGACCTCAAATTATAGTTTACGCGGGAACTCTGTTTCCACGATTAAGCCGGGCCTATTGTCCTTCAGGGAAATTGTCGCGCCATGAATGTCCGATATCGCCTTGACCAGGCTGAGGCCGAGCCCTGTCCCTTCGGTTGTCCGGCTTTTTTCCAGGCGATAGAAGCGTTTGAACACCTTCTGCCGCTCCGTCGCCGCGATGCCCGGCCCGTTGTCGCTGACGACGATTGCGCAGCGGTTCGCCTGCGTCGTGACACCGATCGCGATCCGAGACCCTCGTTGTGTGTGGCGCATTGCATTGACGACAAGGTTCACGCACATCTGCTTCAGCAGATCGGCATCGCCCCATATGAATGAGACCGTGTTTCGGCTGTCATTGGACAGAACCAGCGAGCGCTCGGCGTCCTCCACGATGTGACTATAGATATCGTAGATTTCGGCGACCAGTTCCGAAAGGTTCACCTTCGCAAATCGCGAACGGCGTGCGCCGGACTCGATCTGCGATATGCGCAGCAAGCCCTCGAACGTGCCGGCTATATGCGAGACTTCGCTCATCGCTTTTTCGATGAGGGACCTCGTGGCCGTTTGGTCTTTGCTTTCGGAAGCGGCCTCAAGCGTTAGAAACAGCCGGCCGACCGGCGTCTTGAGATCGTGCGCGATGTCGGTCGTTACCTGCGTCATCGCCGCGACACTAGCCTGTAGCTGTGCCAGTGCGACATTGACCTCAGTCGCCAGCACGTCGATGTCATCGCCGCGCAAGGAGACCGGCAAGCGGGTAGCGAGATCGCCGGCGCCAACGGACTGCATCGCACCCGAGAGTCTAGCGATACGCCGTCGCGTGCGGAACGCCAAAACTGCGCCCGTACCGAGACCTCCAGCAAGCACGATCGCCGTTCCCCAGCCGAAGCTGACAAGCGCGATGCTGCGCAGGCGATTGGTGTCGTCATAGCTTACGCCGACGGTCAGGTCGTAGCCGTCTAGGTTCTTCCGGTAGAGCCTGTAGTTATTGGGCGCCGCCTCGTGGCTTGTCGGTGCGCGCGTGGAAAATCCCGGCGGCACGGCGGAAATATCAATGTTGCCAGCCAAGAAGTCGCCGTCGGGATCCTTCAGTGCGTAAAGCGTCTCCTGTCCCCTGATTGCCGGACCATGGCTTCGGATCATCACGGCAGCGCCGTCGACACCATTCGCCTCATAGGCGGAAGAAATCTCCCGGAACCGTTCCATCACATTGGAATCCAGCCGCTCGTAAAGGTAGGCGGCGACCATGTTGTAAGCGACGAAATTGGCTCCCAGGAACGAGAGCAGAAATAGGGAGATGTAGAACGCGGCAAGTCGGATTGACGCACTTCTAGCGATACTAGCGTTGGCCATTGATGGTGTAGCCGGTGTTGCGTGTATTACGCAGGAGCGGAACATCGAATGGTTTGTCGATCTTCGCCCGCAGTCGGCTGATATGGGTTTCCACCACGGTGCTTTGCGGGTCGAAGTTGAAGTTCCAGATCCGCTCAAGGAGCATGGTCTTCGTCAGTATACGGCCCTCGTTACGCATCAGGAGTTCAAGCAGCGCGAATTCCCGAGGAAGCAATTCGATCGTCGTTCCGCCGCGGGTGGCGAGGCGGCTGATGAGATCTAGTTCCAGGTCAGCCACCTTCAGCTTTGCCTTTTCGGCGGTGATCGGAGGACGCCTTTGCAGAGCATTGACCCGAGCCAGGAGCTCGGAGAATGCAAAGGGCTTGATCAAGTAATCGTCCGCACCTGCCTCCAAGCCTTCAACTCGATCGTCAACACCGCCCACCGCCGTCAGGAAGATCACTGGCACCTTTCCGCCGGCGCCTCGAAGACCTCGCACAAGCGACAAGCCATCGAGGCCTGGCAGCACCCGATCCACAATTGCGACGTCATAGGGATCGCGTAGTCCGACAAGCAAAGCATCGCGCCCGTCTGTCAGGGCATCGACCACATGGCCGGAAGAGCTCAATCCATTTTCGATGTAACGGCTGATTTGTTCGTCGTCTTCTACTAGGAGAATTTTCATAATAGCAATCTCTCATCTGGCTTGGCGCGCCAAGCGTTGATGACCTTTCCAGTTTGCTTCTGTCAGCGATGCGGACGAAGCGATGTCTCAGTGAGGCCTTGCCCGGCGGGTTTTTCGCTCGGTGCCATTAGTCGGTGACGCAGCTTTTCAATCAGCCAGGGTACTGGGTTTTGATGTCTCAACATCCATAGACTGAATCGAGAACACGGTTCGCAAGCGAAGGCGCCTTGTTATCGTCATTTTGGCGTATCCCTTCATTGTGCCGCAAGTCCAGCATAAGGCGGATCCGCGGCGCTCATCACCTCAAGCGATCACGCCGTGATCGCTTCTGAGAGCAGCCAGTGGGCCGCGGATTGGTTTTCAACCCGCGGCGCTGGTCCCCGATCACTTGATGCCGGTGACCGTGATACGTCCGTTGACGCGATCGGCTGTGAACTCGATCGCCTGACCCGTTTTGACCTTACCGAGCAGGCCCTGCTCCGCGACGACGAACACCATCGTCATCGCGGGCATGTCGAGATTGGTCAGCGGCCCATGCTTGATCGTCAGCTTCTGCTGTTTGGCGTCGACCTTGATGACTTCGCCCTTCACGTATTCCTGCGCAAGCGCGCTCCCGCCGATGCCGAGAACGAGCGCGAGTGTCGAGAGTGTCTTTACCAATAGTGTCATGATTGCCTCCTTTGCATTGGGTTAGTTGGCGACGTTGATGTCGCCCTTCATGCCGGAATCGTAGTGACCCGGGACCAAGCAGCCGAAACCGAAGTCGCCAGCATTGGCGAACGTCCAGATGATTTCGCCTCTGGCGCCGGGCGCCAGCCGGATCGCATTGGGATCGGCGTGCTCCATGTCGGGGAACTTCTCCATCAGCGCCTTGTGCTCCATGATCCCCTCATGGACGTCCATGACGAACTCGTGGTCGACTTGGCCCTTGTTGACGAATTTCAGGCGAACGGTCTCGCCCTTCTTCACCTTAAGGACGGCCGGCTGGAACAACATTTTTCCGTCGGCCTTCTCAGACATCGAGATGTTGATAGTCCGCTTTGCCTTGCCGGCCTCGCCTGGATTGCCGATCGGCATGGTGGCGGCTTTGTCGCCATGGCCTCCGGCGTGGGTTCCACTGGCATGAGCCGCTCCGGAACTGAGCGCCGTCAAAACGGCCGCTGCGATGATATGTTTCATGCTGTACTTTCTCTCATTGTTGAGGTTGAGGGGTTTCGGTCTGTCATCCCTGTTTGCCGTGACCGCCGTGCGCTGCCGGGGCCATCGTTTTTGCGTCGCCTGATTTCGTGGGAGCGGGGACATCCCCCTTCCACTCGTAGGCCACGGTTCCCGCCGGGTGCTGGTACCAGCCAGGATCGGCGTAGTCGTCCGAGGCGAGCCCCTCGCGAACCTTCACGACCGAGAACATGGAGCCCATCTCGATGGGGCCGAATTGCCCCCAGCCATCCATCATCTTGATGGTGTTGTCGGGCAGCGGCATTTCCATTTCGCCCATGTCGGCCATCCCGCGATTGCCCATCGGCATGTAGTCGGGCTGAATTTTTCGGATCTTCTCGGCAACCCTTGTCTTGTCGACGCCGATGAACGTTGGCACATCGTGTCCCATGGCGTTCATCGTGTGGTGCGATTTGTGGCAGTGGATCGCCCAGTCGCCCTCATATTTAGCTTCGAACTCGTAGGCCCGCATGGCGCCCACAGGAATGTCGATCGATACTTCCGGCCAGCGAGCCTCTGGGCGTGTCCAACCCCCGTCGGTGCAGGTCACCTCGAAATCGTAGCCATGCATGTGGATCGGATGATTGGTCATGGTCAGGTTGCCGACACGGACCCGCACTTTGTCGTTCTTGGACACGACAAGGTGGCTGATGCCGGGGAACAGGCGACTGTTCCAACACCACAGGTTGAAATCGGTCATAGTCATGATTTTCGGAACGTAAGATCCGGGCTCGATGTCGTAGGCGTTCAGCAGGAACACGAAGTCACGGTCCACCCGCATGAACTTCGGGTCCTTCGGATGGATGACGAAGAAGCCCATCATGCCCATCGCCATCTGCACCATTTCATCGGCGTGCGGGTGGTACATGAAGGTGCCGCTCTTCACGAGGTCGAACTCGTAGACGAAGGTCTTGCCGGGCGGGATTCCCGGCTGGGTAAGACCGGTCACGCCATCCATGCCACTGGGCAGGATCATGCCGTGCCAGTGCACGGTGGTATGCTCCGGCAGCTTGTTCGTCACAAAGATGCGGACGCGGTCGCCTTCGACCGCCTCGATGGTCGGCCCGGGGGACTGACCGTTGTAGCCCCAGAGATAGGCGGTCATTCCGGGCGCCAGTTCCCGCTCGACCGCCTCGGCGACAAGGTGGAATTCCTTCACGCCATTGTTCATGCGGTGGGGCAGCGTCCAACCGTTGAGCGTCACAACCGGCTGGTAGTCCGGGCCGCTCGTCGGAAATATCGGTGGCTGCATGTCCGGCGATTCCATGACAGCTGCCTCCGGCAAGCCCATCGCCGAGGTCTTGGTCCATGCCGTGGCACCGGCGAGCAGGGCTCCGGCGCCGAGTAACTGACGTCTTGAAAGCATTTTCTTCTCCTTGAGTTCAGTGGCCTTCGGCGCCCGCTTCGGCTGCGGCCGGAGCGTCGCCGCCGCCGGGCGAGTTTGCGCCGCCACCGTGGATGGCGGTTCCGAGATTGACGTCGGCCAGCCAGAAATTGCGCTTGGCGTTGAGGGAAAGCATGATCGAACTGATTTTCGCGCGGGTGTCCGCCAGCAGCTCGAACGTGTTGGTGATCATGCCGTTGTAGGTGAGGACCGACTCCGCCTCGATCTTTGTTCGCAGCGGCACAACACTGTTCCGATAGTGCCGAGCAATGTCATAGGTCGAACGGTAGGTGTCATAGGCGGACCTCGCCTCGGAGCGGATGTTAACCGCCTGTTCCGCCATCCGATTGGCGGCTTGCATATAGGCAAGCTCGGCCTTGCGCATGCGTGCCTTGCCGGTATCGAAAATCGGGATGACGAACTCCGCCTCCAGGGTGGGTGCGACACTCGTCTCCGTCCCGCCCTCCCCGGACTCCTCGCGTTCCACCTCCGCGCCGGACAGCAGTTCCAGGTCACTGACGTAGCGCGTCGCCTCGGCGAGACCGTACGATTTCGCCAGCGCCTCAAGCTCAAGTTTCGCGATCTCGAGGTCGATGCGATTTCTTAGCGCTTCCGCCTCGATGGCGCGTTTGGCCTTGGCGCCTTTGGGCAGGGCTGGAAGCATGTTGGGGACCGAGTAATCGACGTCCGGTCCCCATAGACCCATGAGGCGGGTGAGTTCTTCCTTGGCAGTCCGGGCGGCGCGGCGCGCCTCCGCCGCCTGACCGGTGATCTCGGCATAGAAGACGTGTTCGCGGGCCTGGCCGGTTTTTGTAAAAGCGCCTGTCTCCCCTAGTTTTTGAGCGAGTTCGGAGGCAGCGTCGGCGGCGGCTTGCGCCTTGTTCAGATAGGAAACGCTTTCCCAGGCCGATGCCGCATTGATCCAGGCCCGCCGCGTGTCCGCGGCCAGCCGCAACGTTTCTTCGGCGGCGCGGAGCTGGGCCTGACGGAAGCGTGTGTCCGCGACCGCGACGCGTCGCTGACGGGTCATCAGCGCAAGGATGTTGCTGGCAACAGCCCCCTCGATCGTGCGTGCCGGATCGATGCCGATCATACCGACCGAGATCGTCGGATTGACGAGCATCCCTTCTTGCCAGACATCGGCCGCCGACAGACCGATCTCGGCGTAGGCGGCCTGCAGGCCTTTGTTGTTGAGCAGGGCGACCTGCACCGCGATGTCCGGACCAATCGTCTTCTTCTGGACGAGGCGCTTCACGCGCTCCGAAACCGTCCGCGCTTCCTCGCTGGACTGCACCCACACTGTTTTCTTGCCGGTCACGGAATCGGCACGCGCCGCGACTGTCGTGAAGCCGGCCATGGGGACTGAGATGCCATCAAGGGCCCCGCTGGTCGTGCATCCGGCAGCGATCAGCGGAATGGTCACCACCGCAGCTATGGTCAGGGGCCGGCGCTTCATGATCCGGCTCCCGGGGCTGCGGGAGAGAGTTCTTGATTGAGCCGCCGCCAATCCTGCGGATCGAGTGGCTCCCGCTGGCGATAGTCAGCGACGACCGGATGGTATTTCGTGCCACGGATGCCAATGACGGGATCGGCCGGATTGAAGGCGGGAAGAACGTCGGACGGCGTGGTTGCCGCGCATCCGGCAACGAACAGCGATGCGAACATCGCGAAGCCTGCGATTTTCATTGTAGACCTGAATCTTGACGTGTGCATTTGGCCGCGTGGGAACGAATTCCCAACGCTGCGCGCGAACGCCCTCAAAAGAGGCGTCAGTTCAGATGTATTTGGGGGGTCTAATTAGCGCTTTGTATTCGCCGAGCGGCAAAGTGACGGCAATGACGGGCGCAAAGCAGCGGGAGACAACAGGCTCCAACTCAGGACAATCGACTGGCACCGCATTTGCCGGCGCGCAATGGACTTCACAGCTCTTGTCGGCGGATTGGTTGTCGCCGTGCTGATGCTCCGACCTGTCCGTGTCATTCGCCTTGGCGCCGTGATGGCCCATGCCGTGTGCAGGTGTCTCGGCTTGCAGATCCGCGCTGGCGTGAAAACCCGTGGCATCGGCTGTGGCGAATAGACCAGGCTGAAGCGCCGACATGACCAGGAATCCGATCGCAAGCAGAACTCGCAGCGGTACGCTTCCTAGGATCGCGATTCGACCAACAGTCCTCATCGGCCCTTTCCATAATTGTTCGGCTGATTTGTCAAGGCCGCCTTCGACCAGTTTGCTGCAGTGCAACCAAAAGTGAGGATCGTTGCAGGAACGGTATTGCTCGAAGCCCCCATGTGCCACAACATTTTTCATACATTTTTGTATGCCCTGTTTATGGCTCATGCTTAGGAACGCAACCGTGCTGCGATGTCCGCGATTTCGGTTTAGCTCAGGCTCAGCACGCTCCGGCGACGACCAGATAACGCGAGACCTTCGCGAAAGTGACGATTGCAACAAAGCTCCATAGCGGCTCGCGTAGAACCCCAGCGACCACGGTCAGTTTTCACCGCCGAGCCCGGGACGGTGGCCTATGCTGGCGACAAGAACCAGCATTGGAGGCGGGAAGGAACCAGTAACGAGGAGTCCCGCAAGGGCGGC
This sequence comes from Mesorhizobium sp. M1396, assembly GCF_040317725.1. Lineage (NCBI taxonomy): Bacteria > Pseudomonadati > Pseudomonadota > Alphaproteobacteria > Hyphomicrobiales > Phyllobacteriaceae > Mesorhizobium > Mesorhizobium sp. M1396. The sequence continues at coordinate 22,950 of NZ_JAMYLA010000067.1, forward strand.
CTCCGACTGCGCCGGAAGGAATGGTTGCCGCAGTGAAGGCAACAGCAAACAGATTGCCGTATACGGCAAAGATTTCCATCTAATCTTCGACTTGCGGATCAGGCTTCGGAGCTGCACATCGATCACGACCATCAGTCCGCCACCGCCCTGTTCTTCGACATTGTTGTTGGTCGTATGATGCCCGATATGGCAGTGGATCAGCCATTTTCCGGCCCGACGTGCCTGCCAGACGACATCGTATCGTTGCGCTGGTCCGACGTTGACCCGCGGCAAGGAATCGTGCCGAGTCCGGGATAGTCTCGCCGTCGCGGGCGACAATTTCGAATGGACCGCCGTGGACGTGCATCGGGTGGATAAACCCATTGTGGGTGCCAATGAAGCGCACTTTCAGAGTTGGCATGGTCAGAGGGCGGGTGATCCATTGCCGAGGCCGCTGCTTTGGTGCGGGATTTCGGAGAGGTGGCTCATCGATCCGTAGCTGATGGGCTCCCTCTCTATGAGATCGAGCTAGTTCAGGATCTGGGCAAGGAACAGTTTGCTTCGCTGGTGACGCGGATGCGAGAAGAATTCGGAGGGCGTGTTCATCTCAACGATCTCGCCCTGGTCCATGAAGACGACGCGGTCGGCGACCTGGCGGGCAAATCCCATCTCGTGCGTGACACACAGCATGGTCATGCCATCCTCGGCCAACGCGACCATGGTATCGAGCACTTCTTTGACCATTTCCGGATCGAGTGCCGACGTCGGCTCGTCGAAGAGAATGATTTTGGGGCTCATACAAAGCGCGCGCGCGATCGCAACCCGCTGCTGCTGGCCGCCTGACAGTTGGCCGGGATATTTGTGCGCCTGGTCCGGAATCTTCACTCGTTCCAGATAATGCATGGCGGTCTGCTCGGCTTGCCCGCGCCGCATCCCGCGTACCCAGATCGGCGCCAGCGTTAGGTTCTCCAGAATAGTCAGGTGCGGAAACAGGTTGAAGTGCTGGAACACCATGCCGATGTCACGCCGGATTACGTCGATCTTCTTCAAATCATTGGTGAGTTCGACGCCGTCGACGACGATCTGTCCCTGCTGGTGCTCCTCCAGCCGGTTGATGCAACGGATCATGGTCGACTTGCCCGAGCCCGAGGGCCCGCAGATCACCAGCTTTTCGCCGCGAAGGACCCTCAAGTTGATGTTCTTAAGCACATGGAAGTCCCCGTACCATTTGTTCATCCCGGTCAATTCGATTGCCGGCCGATCATTGGGATTTGGCATGGACGGAACGCGCTTTAGGGGGGACGATAACATCACGGCATTTCCTAGTGGGCGGTGGGGCCGCGCCGCTCCAGAAAGTCGGTGAAGCGGGCGAATGAGAAGGAGAGTGCGAAGAAGATCGCGCCGATGAACAGGAACGTCTCGGCCGCAGGCGATGGCCAATCCGGGTCGGCCAGCGCCGCTTTACCAGAGCTGATCAGGTCGAACAGGCCGACCACCAGGACAAGGCTGGTGTTCTTGATCATGACGATGATGGTGTTGGCCAGCGCCGGGATCGCCACCCGGATCGCCTGCGGCAGGATCACCAGATATTGCATGCGCCAGAAGGGCAGGCCGACCGCCGCCGCGGCCTCGTACTGGCCATTCGGGATAGCCTGCAGGCCGCCGCGAATCACCTCGGCGAGATAGGCCGCGGCGAAGATGGTGAGGGCGACCAGCGCACGCACGAACTTGTCAGGCAACAAAGCCTCGGGCAGGAACAGCGGCATCATGATCGATGCCACGAACAGGATGGACAAGAGCGGCAGTCCGCGCACCGATTCTATCAGGACCACGGCGCCGACGCGTATCGCGGGCATGGTCGAGCGCCTGGCCAGCGCAAGGAGGATGCCGACGGGGAAGGCGACGCCGATGGCAACGACGGTGAGGATGAGTGTGACCGGCAGGCCGCCCCAAGAAGAGGTCGGAACCTCGGTCAGGCCTAAACCGCCGGCCATCAGCCAGAAGATCAGCACTAGTGCCGCCACCCAGAGCGCCGCCAGCCGCGGAGCCCAGCTGGCAGGCCGCACCGACCAGCCGAGCAGCGCCAGGATGAGCAGGCAAACGATGGCGGGGCGCCAGCGGTCGTCGAGCGGATAGATGCCGAACAGCAACTGCCCGGACTTGGCGTAGATGAAGCTCCAGCACGCTCCGGTGGCCACCCGACACGCGCGTGGACTGGGGTCGAACAGCACAGCGTCGATTACCAGCCAGCGCAGCATCGGCGGCACCGTGGCGACGAGCAGAACGCCGAACAACAGCGTCAGGGCGGCATTGAGCGGCGTGCCGAACAGGAGCCTGGCGGACCGCCGCAAGGCGCCGAAGCGGATCTGTCCTGGCGTTGGCTCGGCCGGAAGGGGAAGAGACAGGGCCTTCATGGTTCAGCGCTCCACGATGGCGATGCGACGGTTGTACCAATTGGCCGCGCTCGACAGGCTCAGGTTGAGAGAGAGATAAACGCCGAGGATGATAAAGACGCCCTCGATCGAATGGCTGGACTTGCTGATGATGGTGTTCATCACCGCAAGGAAGTCCGGATACCCGACCGCGATCGCCAGCGTCGAATTCTTGACGACGTTGATGTATTGGCTGTTGAGCGGCGGGACGATCACCCGCAGCATCTGCGGGATAATGATCAGACGCAATATTTTGCCACGCGGCAGGGCGAGCGAATGACCTGCGTCCCACTGACCGCGGCCAACCGAAAGCACGCCGCCGCGCACGATCTCGGCGACAAATCCGGTGGTGTAGATGGTCAGCCCGATCAGGATGGTGCTGAGTTCGGGCGTCAGTTCCTTGCCGCCCTTGAAATTCGACCCGGTGAAGGTCGGCCAGTCGACGGAGAACTTCGCGTTGGCAAGCCAGACCCCGGCAACGCCAACCGCGAGGATCGCCGGTGCGGCCAGCGGCGGCAGCCATCCTCGTCTCGCCGCCGCCCAGCCGACGGCCGCCAGTGCCAGGGCGAGAGCAATGACGAGCAATCCCGGGGTGGCGATGTCAATGCTGACAGCCGGCACCACAAAGCCGCGCATGGAGGCGTAAACGCCTGGCAGGGGATTGAGCGCTTCGCCGACCGGCGGCAGCACCTTCCACCACAGTGAGTAGAGAAAGATCAGGAGCACGATCGGCGGTGAATTGCGTGCAACCTCCACCAATGCGCGGCAGGTGCCCGCTGCCAAGGGATTGCTGCTCAGCCGGGCAATGCCGACGACGAGGCCGAGCGCGGATGAAAAGACGATGACGACGGCGGAGATGAAGACGGTGTTGGCGATCCCGGTCGCGATCGCCCAGTAATAGGGATCCCTCGACTTGTAAGTGAGGATCGCTTCCGAGATGACGATCCTTGACGGCATCATCAGGAAATCGAAGCCGATCGGGATGCCGCGTGCCCTGAGATTGGCGAAAGTCGTGCTGACGAGCAGGGCAGCGAAGGCGGCAGCCACGGCCACGACGGCACACTGGATGATGATCGATCTGGTCTTGGCGTCGCTCAGCATTTCGACCTCCACGTTTCGCGGCGTTAGCAGGAAAGGGAGCGCCGCGCACGTTTCCCCCCTTTATGTGGGGCTCAATCCCAGGGGAAAGGATAGTTGAGGCCGCCGTCCTTCCACAACGCGTTCAAGCCGCGCTCGACCTTCAGCGGGCTGTCCTTGCCGAGATTGCGATCCCAGATCTCGGCGTAGTTGCCCATTTGCTTGATGACGTTGTAGGCCCACTTGTCGCCCAATCCGAGCGGCTTGCCGAAACCGGGCTCCTCGCCCAGCACGCGTTTGACTTCCGGACTGCCCGAGGCAAGCTTTTCATCGATGTTTTGCGAGGTGATGCCGTTGGCTTCGGCCCAGAACAGCGCATTGAGTGTCCAACGCACGACGTCGAAAAGCTGATCGTCACCGCGGGCGACCGCGACGCCATTGGGTTCGGCGGCCCTGCCGACTCGGATGATGTCGTAGTCGTCCGGGTTCTTGGCCACCGAGGCACGCTGTCCGGCTGCCGCAGTGCCGTCGGTGACGTAGGAATCGCAGCGGCCCCCAAAGAAGGCGTCGCGCGCCTGAACGGTCGAGTCGTAATAGACTTTCTCCATCGCGATCCCGAACTCTTCCTCGGTTTCCTCTATCGCCTTCTCGGTCAGGCTGCCACCGCCTTGCAGGCAGACGGTCTTTCCGTCGAGCAGTTTGGGCTCCGTAATGTTATCGGCCTTGCGCACGAGCATGCCGTCCGTGTCGTAGAGATTGATCCAAACGAAGCGGACAACCGTATCGCGACTGTAGGTGATGGTGGATGTGCGCGACAGAACGTCGATTTCCCCAGTTTGCAGCGCAGGGAAACGCTGGCCTGCGTTAAGCGGCACGTAACGGATCTTCTCCTTGTCGCCGAGGATGGCGACCGCGAAAGTGCGGCAGATGTCGGAATCGAAGCCGCGATAATACCCCTTCTCGTCCGGCCGGGAGAGACCGGGCACGCCCTGGCTGGCGCCGCAGCTGACATAGCCGCGCTCCTTGATCTTGTTGACGACCGCCTGCGCGCTGGCGTCCACGGCGCCCGTACTCAGGCTGGCCAATCCTATCGCCAGGCCCGTGAGCCATTTCAGACCTTGATGTTTCATAGTCATTCCCCTTGTCGTTGAGGTTATCGTCATTCGGTGGCCTTGACGTCGGCTGCGGCGGTTCCGCTGCGCCGGGCTTCAGCAAAAAGTTCGAAGGCCTGGGAAAGGTCGGCTAGAAGATCGTCGAGTGCCTCGAGGCCGATCGACAGGCGCCAGACCGGGCCAGGCTTCAGCCAGTCGAGGCTGGCGCGGCCCTTGCGCGGATCGCTGACGGCAATCAGCGAATGCACGCCGCCCCAGCTTGCACCGAGCCTGAACAGCCGCAGGCTGCGCAGGACATGGGATTGCAGTGGCGCCAGTTCCGGCCGCAGCACGAAGGAGAACACGCCCGCCGATCCGGCGAAGTCACGCTTCCAGACCGCGTGGCCAGGATGACCAGGCTCCGCGGGATGCAAGATCTGTGCGACTTCCGGGCTTTCCGACAGCCAGGCGATGATCTTCCGCGCGGTGGCGTCGGCATGACGCATGCGCACCGGCATGGTCATCAGGCCACGCTCGCACAGCGCGCAATCCTCCGGCGAGACCCCGTAGCCGAGGAAGCGCGCCGTGTCCTTCAGGCGTCGGAACAGCGCCTCGTCGCGCACTGAGACTGAACCCATCAGGAGATCACCATGGCCGCCGGCGTGTTTGGAAAGCGCCTGCATCGAGATGTCGACGCCATGAGCGAGCGGCTTAAACAGCAGATGCGAGGCCCAGGTGTTGTCGGCCGCGACGAGCGCGCCGGCCTTGTGGGCCGCGGCTGTGATGGCGGGCACATCCTGGACTTCGAAGGTGGCCGAGCCAGGCGATTCTACCCAAACCAGCCGCGTTCTGCCGTCGATCATGGCCGCGATGCTTGCGTCCAGCCGTGGATCGTAGCAAACCGCCTCGATCCCGAGGGGGCCGAGAAAACGCTCGGCCATGTCGCGCGCCGGGCCATAGAGCGTCTCCGGAATCAGAACCCTTTCGCCGCCACGGCAGACAGCCATGGTTGCCAGCGTCATGGCGGCCATGCCCGACGGAATGACGAGAGCCCGCGATCCGCCTTCCAGCACGGCGATGTGATCTTCGAGCTGCCGGCTGGTCGGTGTGCCGTAAAGTCCGTAGCTGAACCCGTCGTACAGGCGCTCGACGCGACGCTCGTACGACTCCAGATCGTCAAAGACAATGGTCGAGGCTCGCTCGACCGGCATCGCCACCGCCTGGAACGGTTCCTCGGAGCGCTTGGGAGGATGGACATGTGAAGTGTCGTCGCGTCGGTTCATGGGCGCAACTTAGCCGGCTCATCCATTGCCATCTATGACCGCAGCGATAAAGTTAATTCGCTTTTGATATGGGTTGCACTATGAACCTGCGCGACATCGATGTCTTCAACGCGATCATGATCACGCGCGGCGCCGGCGCGGCGGCCGCGCTGCTCGATACCTCGCAACCGGCCATCAGCCGTTCGCTAGCCAAGCTAGAGGCTGAACTCGGCTTCAGGCTTTTCGACCGCATTCGTGGCAGGCTGGTGCCGACACGCGAAGGGGAGTTGTTCCATGCCGAGGTGAAAGCCAACCTGGTCGGGCTCGACCGGCTCAAGCTGCGCGCGGCCCAGATCAAGGAGGTCGGCACCGGTACCATCCGCGTCGCCAGCTTGTCGGCGCTCGGGCACGGGCTGGTGCCGCGCGCCATCGTAACGTTCTCGCGCCGGCATCCCCAGGTGCGCATCAGCTATCAAGTTCGCACTTCCAACGTCGTCCGCGACTTGGTGGCATCCGGCAGTTTCGACATCGGGCTCGCGGCCGACGAGGTCGATACCAGCGGCGTGCTACACAGCATCTTCACCACGCCGCGCGCCGTCTGCGTGATGCCAACGACTCACCGGCTGGCGCGGAAGGAGGTGATCACACCGGCCGATCTCGCCGACGAGGCGTTCCTGGCATTGTCACCGGAAGACACGGTGAGGGTCGCCATGGACAAAATCCTGACCGCGAATGCCGTGCGGCCGCGCATCCTAATCGAGACGCCCTACGGCCTGACCATCGCCATCCTCGCGGCGAAGGGCATGGGGATCGGCCTGGTGAACCCCTCGGTCATTGCCGACCGCATGATTGGCGGCATCGTGGCCAGGCCATTCGAGCCGGCCGTGCACTTCCGCGCGCTGCTCCTGCGTCCGCCGGACGGAATCAACTCGGCGCTGATTACCGACTTCATCGCCGAACTCTACGCGGCGCGCAATGCGCTATCGAGCGAACCGTAGGCGAACAAGTCAGCGCTCGTCGCTCGGCTCGTCATGCATCAAGCCGGCACTCGACAAGTTCGTTGAAGCAGTGTGCGGCACATCAGTGGCCGGCCATGGTACTCCCCTGATTGGCATTTGGGACAGACTGCGGGGTTATCGAGACAGACAAAACAAAGTGTTTGAGAGGAACTCAGATTTGAACGGCTGCTCTTCAAGCTAAGTTGCCAAAAGTCGGCAGCCCGCTGTCGGCCCAGAGCCGCCAGTCTGCAATGCGCCCACAGAGACGAGCCGGCACCCTGAGGGGGGACGTGGGGCAGCGGCCGATCTTCTGACACTCTTCGAGCATGCCGCCGAGTTCCTGGCAAAGAAAGACTTGGCCCAACGCGTTCGACTTGTCGTCCAGGCCCATCCGCCTGTTATAGGCCGACACTTGGTCCCTCAATTGAGAAACTCGGCCAGCTCTATGACCGCTGGAGTAAGCCCAGCCGCCTACAGCAAATGTGATCACTGCATAAACGAAGACACCAAGGGTCACCCTGCTGCCGCGCAGCTTTTCCGGCAACAATTTGACGATACGTTGCATGAATTATCATCTACTGTTGCTGCTGTACCAACCCTAATTGGCCTAATATGATGAACATTTTCTTGAGCACTCGCTCATCGAAAGTCTCATAGGTGCTGACAAACGGGCGGCTTTTCTGTGGCCAAACTGCCGGCGCGCCCCGAGGTGATGCGCTGCCAAAACCGCCCCGGAACCCCGCGACAAGCCCGCACCATACTCATGTGAGGCGGATAGCTGATGAAGTCAAATGGGATGCCGACGAGCTCAGCAAGACCTAGATAGGCGTTCGGACCGCCTCGGTCATTTTCTGAAACTCAGCAAGAATCTCGGGGAAACTCTGCGCGAGATATCGAACAACGCGGGCGTTTTCCAGGAGTCGGGCAAGATACCCTGTGGCCACCACCAGATCCAGATGGTCAGATCCGTAGCTCTCCTCGGTGAGCCTATATGTGGCTACGATGTCGTAGTTCATCGCATCCGCGAATTCGCGGATTGCATCCTTCTGATTGTCGATCGAGTAGCTTTGGTGGTCCGTGGACATTCGCACGTACTGAGCAGCGCGCACGCGTTGCGCGTCATCTGCAGCTCGACGGGCCGTATGGGCCTGTTCCATCATCCAGCGCCTAAAAGGCAGTTTGAACGTTTGCCTAAACCTGCCAACCTAACGGACTGGCGCTGGAATTTCGTTACATTTTCATGGACACTTTGTGTCGAATGGCGCCTTGTTGCTGCGACCAGATTCTCGAAACTCGAGGGCGGGCCTCAATCAACGCCCGAGAAACCATGTCTTTTTTCGTGAGGCATCGTGCCCCCGTTCCGCCGCATTGCGACCGCACGGGACGAGCGATAGGGATTTCAGGCCTTCAAGGGAGACCTCACATGACCTTTTACAAAGCCATCGCCGCCGTGTTGATGACTGCAGCACTGGCAGGCTGCGCGCAGACCGAGGGCCAGCAGCGGGCCGGAACCGGCGCGCTGATCGGTGGCGCCGGCGGCGCTCTCGTCGGCCAGGCCATCGGCGGCAACACCAAGAGCACGGTCATCGGTGCGGCCAGCGGCGCCCTGCTCGGCGCCGTCGTCGGCTCAGCCACCACTCCGCAGCGCCGCGGCGAGCAGATGTGCCGCTACCAGGACCGCTACGGTCGCATCTACACCGCGCCTTGCGACGACCGGTACTACAACGGCGATTATTGAGGCGATTGCAGGCGACGGTAAGGTCGGCGGGACAGCGCCCCTCTCTGTCCTGCCGGACATCTCCCCTCCTCATGCAGGGCTGTCCGGGGAAATTTATTCATATATGAAGGCCATCTGATTGAGGGAGGATCGGTCTCTTGGTCGGCTCGGATTGACC
>NZ_JAMYLA010000068.1:0-30586 GCF_040317725.1 Mesorhizobium sp. M1396
TATGAACTGGATCAGGTTCAACGGGTCACTGCGCCGCGAAAGCCAGCAGTATCTCAGCCCCTTGCCGGGACTCCCCTGGTGAATGGGTCGAAATTGAGCGGGCCGACGCTATTTTGTCAAGCGCTTTTGGCCCGCGGCTTTGATCGGTCGCCAATCAAGTCGTGCGGGAAGGCTGATGAATGTGTCGGGGAAGATTTGGCGGTAGGCGTCGGTGCTCATGGTTTGCCCTCGTGCCGAGCGCCTGGGCCGAGGAGTTCGCGCAGGAACTCGTGCATCCAGATCGGCACAGCGGAGAGACCAGCGCGCAGATCCTCGCGGATCACCTCGCCGTGCTTGGGGTCGGCAAGCGGACGGCGCAACGTCGTCTGGATCCGCAGTTCTCTTGACCGTCGGAGCGGGCCGAACACTACAGAAGATGCGAGTTTTTCATTCGACCAGATCCCGTAGGTAGCGCCGGCAAAGGGGAATCCGATTTGCTGAGCGACCTGCAGCTCGGAAGAAGGCTTGGTCAAGCAATGGGATAGAACTCCATCCAATTCGTGGAGCAGGGAACTTGCTTCTTCCCGTCAAATGCCGGATGAAAGATGACAACTGAGGGATTGATTCGGAGCTTGTGAATGCGCGGGGTGCAAGCAGCTTTGGCCGCAATGATCCTGACCGGTCCCATCACTTCCGCTCTCGCCGACAACAGTTCTCCCTTCATCTATTTTGCTACCGAAGATCCTTTCGCTGTCGGTCAACCGGCGAAGAACGACGTCTATTTTTTTGGCGGCGTTTTTGCGGCCGGATCATTTGGGAACACGATCAACGTCTTCGGCGCCGACTATACGAACAACTACATAATCGGAGCTGCTTACGGCCGCGACTTCGCCGATATTGGCGCTGGTTTCGTTCTTGGCGGTGTGACCGGGGCCGCCGTAAGGTTTGGCGAGGATGACGATACGTCAGGGGAAGTTTGGGCCGGGGTTAGGGTTCGTCACCAGGGCCTTGTCATCGGCGATCTGGCGATTGCGCCAGCACTGACGGCCGGTTTGAGTGCCGTTACGGGAACCACCGAAATCGAACGCGAGCGCGAGGTCTATTACGACGGCGACGCGTCTTTCCTTGGTTTCATCGGCGCCGAGCTTTCTTTCAGGTTAAGGCAAGCTCCCAACGTCGAGCTTGTCTATCAACTCCACCACAGATCCGGCGCCGGTGGTACGTTTGGAAATATGGGAGAGGGCTCCAACGCGAATACTGTTGGGCTTCGTTATCGTTTCTAGCTGACGCCTTAACGCTCCGACATTTTGAACGGAGCAGCTTCACAGCCTTCGACCCACGGGGAGGAAGCTCCAACTCTCTGTGGCTCATGGCGCGTTTGCTGACCCTGGCGACTGGTCCCGTGGAAGAAATCGAAACCGCTTTCGCGAGCTGCGTCAACGCAATGACCTTCGTCTGGATCATCTCCAACTCACGCTGAGCATTTGTCTCGCAGAAGGGGCCATACACTTGAGCGGCTGACAGCGCCCGGAAAGGTGGCGGCGCCATTTACGGGGCGTTGGGGCAGAATTGCCAGCGGAATTGGGGCCTCCGGGTGTCCCGCCGCAGGGAGGCAAATGAGGGGAAGGTGGGCCGGAGCACGACACCGGCTTCTCCGGAAATCGCTTGCCAGTAGTATTGAAAGCGACAACCCGCTGAGCTTTACAGCCAAGCAGAAAATCGGCGGCCCATTTTTCAATGAGCATTGCCTGAACCCACCCACCTGCGGCTTGCCAGTGGCCCGCGATTCGTAGCTTTACGCGCCCGACTTTCGTGCGCATGCCGGCAGCGAAGATGGGCCGGAGATCGAGGCTGGATGGAAACGTTCCAGTGAAAGGGCCGGCGAGTTCGTAGCTCTTCAGATATGCGATTGCTGCGACGCATGGCCGAGCGATCACAAATAATGATCGCGATGAGCTGGCAGGAAAAACCGCTTTGGCTATCGGAGATTCGCCAAAATGGCCGAAAATCCGTCGGAAAGCTCGCCGCAACCTAAAGCCAGACCGCGCGGCTAGGCACCCACTCGAGCCGCTTCGGATGTAATATCTCGATCCGTATCATTGGCGAAGCGGCGGGGATGTTTCACAGCCCGCAGCTGTCTTTTTCATCTGGCTAGGAGCGGCGCCCTTCGCGTCGGCTGTCGCCTGACCAGTGGGCTGTGCACTGCCGGTCTGCTGGCCGGGGGCACAATCTTTTACCGCATTCGGTTTCGATGTGCCGCCCGTTATGGTGGGGTCAAGCTTCATGCCGCCGGCCGCACCATAATTCGTTCTGATACCTTGTTTATGTTGAACGGGCGTGGCGGCTTGTGCCAACGACAGGCCAGCCGACAAAGCGATTACAACTGATGCGAACATAAACCGTTGCATGATATTTCTCCCGGTTTGAGCGCTGTCGCTCGATTTACGGCAGCAGCGGGTCGTCCCTAGGGAATCGCCGGGCTTGCGGAGGCGTTGGTGACCCCTGCCGTCAAGGTAACTATTAGTGACGCCTAATGTTCCATTGCCTCGACAGGCGGGCCTTACCGCTTCTTCACCTTCGGTGTGAAGCCTTGGGGCAATCGGCTACGGCAATACTTTTCTTCGTATCGAATATGCGCATCACCTATTTGGGGTAGCCACTTCCAGTGTGGGACGATGTCTCATCGTGAGCTATTGGGCAGAAGAACGACCTCTGCCCGGGAGCGCCCCTCGGTTGAAGTACTCAACAAGCTCGCTGTTCATCTGGTGGAACGGGGGCCGAAACGCATCCTGTCCTTGGCCGTATTCAAAAGCGCCAAAGTCGCAGGACGTGTTGCAAGCTACCGCTTTCCTCGGCCCACGCTCTTCGCCAAGCGCGGCGGGGGCTCTACAGGGGAGCAGGGGGTTGGTCGGCCATGTTGCCTGACTAAACCCTGCGCGGCTTTAATCACGGCCTTTCGGTTGTTGCCGTGTTTTAGGATCAACTCCCAAGCCAGGTCCGTAGTCAAGCCGTTCTCCGAAGCGAAATATCCGACTTGATGGTCGTGAATAGCACCATGCCAGAGCTTATCATCGCCCATTTAAGCCTCCGCTCTGTCCTGTTTGAGCTACGAGCGCCAGGATCGTCCCCGCGCTGCTAAGCTATCGGCATATTAGCAATAGCTCAACTAAGACTGAAGTCCCTTACACCTCGATCGAGCGTTGGCTTCACGAGCATCGCTGACTACGAGGGCCCCAAGGCGAAGCGCTATCGGGATGGAAGCCGACGTTCGCAGCGAACGACTAGGCGGCAGCCCAGCAGCTCGGCTGCGAGGGGGACTGGCAGAGCGGTGGCCGCCGGGCTTGACCGGCGGGAAGCGGAGCGGCCGTTCAGGCCTCTACTACTATTGTCGGCGCGCCGGGCCTGGCATGGCCGATGATGCGAGCCGAAGGATAGCCGTCCGCGACGATCCTCTCGACGAGCGCCGCTGCGCAGTCGGTCTCGCAAGCAACCAGCAAGCCGCCCGAAGTCTGTGGGTCCGTGAGAAGATGGCGTCGCCACTCGGGCATGCCGGGAGGCAAGCTTACCGCGTCGCCATAGCTCGCCCAGTTGCGCCGCGATGCGCCGGTAACATGGCCGTCGACCGCGAGCGAGGCAGCTTCGGAAAAGAGCGGCACGTCGTGGCTGCAAATTATCAGCGTGCACCCGGAACCGCGTGCCATCTCGAGGGCATGTCCGAGCAAGCCAAATCCGGTCACGTCGGTGACGGCGTGGACGCTCGCGTCCTGTGCCAGCTCCGATCCGATCCGGTTGAGAAGGGTGGTGGAGGCGATCATTTCGCGATAGCCGCTCTCCGAAAGCGCCTGCTTCTTGATGGCGGCGGAATAGATGCCGACGCCGAGCCCTTTCGTCAGGATCAAGGCGTCACCCGGCCTGGTGTCAGAATTGCGTCGGATATCCTCGGGTCGGCATGTGCCGATGACTGCGAGGCCGTAAATCGGCTCCGGCGAGTCGATTGAGTGGCCGCCGGCAACCGGGATTCCGGCGTCGGCGCAGACAGCTTCGCCACCTTTCAGGATTTCGCGGACCATGAGCGTCGGGATCTTGTCGAGAGGCATGCCGAGAATAGCCAACGCCATGATCGGCCGGCCACCCATCGCATAGATATCGGAAAGGGCGTTGGTTGCGGCAATCCGGCCGAAATCGTAGGGGTCATCTACCATAGGCATGAAGAAGTCGGTGGTCGCAATGACGCAAGTCGCGCCGTCGAGCTGCCAGACTGCCGCATCGTCGCCGGTCTCCGTGCCGACGAGAAGTTGATGATAGGGACTGGCAGCCGCCGGATCGGCGAGAAGCTGCTGCAGCACTGACGGCGCCAGCTTGCAGCCGCAACCGCCGCCATGGGCGAGGCTGGTCAGGCGCACAACGGGCGCTTCGGTGATTTCAGGCGAGAGGGCGATTGCCATGGTCGTCGAGCCTCCTCTGCTGGCACGCTTTAGTAGGGATCAAAGTCAACCGGAATGGAAAATACGATCGCCCAACGCACGGCACGTTTGGAGCACGCTTGCTCTCAGCGGATTTCGTTGGGTTAGGAAGGGCAAGGGCCGTATCCGGCGTGCGAGGCACCGCCGTCATCGGGTATCGATCGAAAGGCGCCCCGACCCGCGGGAGCTGTTTCATCGCCACGCCTTACTCTATGGCAATGCGTTCGTTTTCGTCAATCGCAATCGCGGTCACGAAAAGATGACAAGAATATTCAACAATAATAGACAATGCCGATTTGCGGGCACAACCTTTTGCAGGAAGGCGGTTCGGAGGGGCGCTTTTGCTGCACCGTACGCGCCTCGTTCTTTGGCATTGATTTTATTTGGTCCGACACTAGTTAGTCGGATTGACCGTTGGTTCGAGTTGCCTTGTGGGGCATCGGCTTCGGGAGGAACCCATGAACATCAATCTTTCTCGACGCGCGTTCCTGCAAACAGCAGGCGCGGGTCTCGCCGGTACCACGCTTGGAGCCCTCGGCTTCGGCGATAGCGAGGCCGCACACGCGGCGGCTATCAGGCCGTTCAAGCTCGCGAACACCACCGAAACACGCAACACCTGTCCATACTGCTCGGTGGCTTGCGGCATAATCTTGTATTCGAAGGGCGATCTCAGAAAGGGCGAGCCGGCCGAGATCACCCATATCGAGGGTGACACTGATCATCCGACCAATCGCGGCACCTTGTGCCCCAAAGGGTCGGCCCTGCTCGGATTTGTCAAGTCGCCGACCCGTCTGCAACATCCGATGATCCGCAGACCGGGCTCGGACAAGTTCGAGCCGATAAGCTGGGAAGACGCGCTCGGCCGCATCGCCCGCCTGATGAAGGACGATCGCGACAAGAACTTCGTCGCGACGAACAATGACGGCGTGACGGTAAACCGGTGGATCACCACCGGCTTCCTCGCCGCCTCGGCTTCGACCAATGAAACCGCGTTCGCGACCTACAAGGTGGTCCGCAGCGCGGGCATGCTGGTGTTCGACAACCAGGCACGTGTCTGACACGGCCCGACGGTGGCGAGTCTCGCTCCAACATTCGGCCGCGGCGCAATGACCAATTCCTGGACCGACATCAAGAACACGGATCTCGTCGTCATCATGGGCGGCAATGCCGCGGAAGCGCACCCTTGCGGCTTCAAATGGGTCACAGAGGCGAAGGCCAACCGCGGCGCCAAGCTCATCGTCATCGACCCGCGCTTTACGCGCTCGGCTTCGGTGTCGGATCTTTACGCGCCGATCCGCCAGGGAACGGACATCGCCTTCCTGCTCGGGCTGATCAACTACTGCATCCAGAACGATAAGGTGCAATGGGACTATCTGAAGGCCTTCACCAACGCGACATATGTCGTCAAGGAGGGCTTCACCTATCAGGACGGCCTCTTCTCCGGCTATAACGAGGCGAAGCGAGACTATGACAAGTCCAGTTGGGACTATGACATAGGCACGGACGGCTTTGCCGTTGTCGACGCGACATTGGCCAATCCCCGCTGCGTCTGGAATCTGCTCAAGAAGCATGTCGCGGTCTACACGCCCGAGATGGTCGAGCGCATCTGCGGCACACCGAAGGAGCGGTTCCTGAAGGTGGCCGCGATGGTCGCCGAGACGTCGTCTCCGACCAAGGCGATGACCTCGATGTACGCGCTCGGCTGGACCCAGCACTCGAAGGGCTCGCAGAACATCCGCGCCATGGCGATGCTGCAGCTTGTTCTCGGCAATATTGGTATACGCGGCGGCGGCATGAACGCGCTTCGCGGTCACTCCAACATCCAGGGGCTGACCGACCTCGGGCTGATGTCGAACCTGCTGCCCGGTTATTTGACGCTGCCGACTGAGAAGGAGGTCGATCTGGCAGCCTACATGTCGACCCGAGGCTTCAAGCCGCTCCGGCCGAACCAGATGAGCTACTGGCAGAACTACAGGAAGTTCTTCGTAAGCTTCCAGAAGTCAATGTGGGGCAACGCGGCAACGCCGGAGAACGGCTTCGCCTATGACTACCTGCCGAAGCTCGACCTGCCGGGCTACGATCTGCTGCGGGCTTTCGAGCTGATGCACCAGGGCAAGATGAACGGCTATTTCTGCCAGGGCTTCAACCCGCTACAGGCAGCTCCGAACAAGAAGAAGGTGATCGAGTCCCTCTCGAAGCTCAAATACCTCGTCATCATGGATCCGTTGGACACGGAGACGGGCCGGTTCTGGGAGAACCACGGGCCGTACAACGATGTCGATCCGTCGCAGATTCAGACGGAAGTCTACCAGCTTCCCTCCACCTGCTTCGCCGAGGACGACGGCTCGCTGGTCAATTCGGGGCGCTGGCTGCAGTGGCATTGGGCCGGCGGCACGCCCCCCGGCGAGGCCAAACGCGATACCTGGATCATGGCGCAGCTCTATCTGCGGCTGAAGGAGCTCTACACCAAGGAAGGCGGCGCCTTCGCGGATCCGATCGTCAAGCTCAACTGGCCTTATGCCGATCCCGGCGATCCGAAGGCCGAGGAGCTTGCCCAGGAGATCAATGGCAGGGCGCTCGCCAGGGTAACCGACACGGCCGACCCGACAAAGGTGCTGGCCGAGGCCGGAAAGCTCTTGCCGGGCTTCGCCGCGCTGCGCGACGACGGCTCCACCTCCTGCGGCTGCTGGATCTATTCCGGCTGCTTCAACGAAAACGGCAACAACATGGCCAGGCGGGACACCACCGATCCTGACGAAACCGGCGCCTATTCCAAATGGGCGTTCTCATGGCCCGCCAACCGCCGCATTCTCTACAACAGGGCGTCGGCTGACCTCACCGGAAAGGCTTGGGATCCAAGCCGCAAGGTGATTGAATGGGACGGCACGAAATGGTCGGGCTACGATGTCCCCGACATCTTGCCAACGTCAAAGCCCGATCAAGTAGGCCCGTTCATCATGAATCCGGAAGGCGTCTCGCGCCTCTTTACCCGGGGCATGATGCGCGACGGACCATTCCCGGCACACTACGAGCCATTCGAGTCGCCCATCGCGAACCCGATAGCTCCCAAAGTCCGCGGCAACCCCGCAGCGCGGGTGTTCGAAGGCGATATGGCCCAGTTCGCCGAATCGGCTTCGCAGGAGTTTCCCTACGCGGCGACCTCCTACCGACTGACCGAGCATTTCCACTTCTGGACCAAGCACGTCATCACCAATGCGGTGATGCAGCCGGAGTTTTTCGTGGAAATTTCGGAACAGCTTGCGGCCGAGAAAGGCATCACCAAAGGCGGCTGGGTGCGCGTTTGGTCGAAGCGCGGTTCCGTTGTGGCGAAGGCCATGGTGACCAAACGGATCAGGCCGCTCACCTGCGATGGCAAGACCGTCCACATCGTCGGAATACCGCTGCACTGGGGCTTCACGGGAGCGGCGAAGAAAGGCTTTGGCCCCAACATGCTCACCCCCTTTGTCGGCGACGCCAACATCGAGACGCCTGAATACAAGGCGTTCCTTGTCAACATCGAGCCCATCGCCGGGCCGGTAGCGTAGGAGGAGTAAGCCATGTTTCCTCCACTTCCAAATCCTTCGACGACGGACACCGCACCACGTTTTTCCGACAAGGACCTCATCCGCCGCTCGGCCTCGACGGTTCCCGCGCCCGAGCAGCAATTGACGGAAGTCGCCAAGCTCATCGATGTTTCGAAATGCATCGGCTGCAAGGCATGCCAGACGGCCTGCATCGAGTGGAACGACACGCATCCGGAGATCGGCCTCAATGCCGGCGTCTATGAGAATCCTGCCGATCTCACGCCGGACATGTTCACGCTGATGCGCTACAGCGAATGGGACAATCCCGAGACGAACGAACTCGAATGGCTGATCCGCAAGGATGGCTGTATGCACTGCGCTGATCCGGGGTGCCTCAAGGCTTGTCCGGCGCCGGGCGCCATAGTGCAGTATTCGAACGGCATCGTCGATTTCGTCCATAAGAACTGCATCGGCTGCGGCTATTGCATCAAGGGTTGCCCGTTCAACATTCCGCGCATCTCCAAAGTCGATCACACGGCCTACAAATGCACGCTCTGCTCCGACCGCGTGGCTGTCGGCCAGGGACCAGCCTGCGCCAAGGCCTGCCCGACCCAGGCGATCGTGTTCGGCACGAAAGACGAGATGAAACAGCACGCCGACGGCCGCATCAAGGACCTGAAATCGCGCGGCTATTCGAATGCCGGCCTCTACGATCCGCCCGGCGTCGGAGGGACGCATGTGATGTATGTGCTGCACCATGCCGACCAGCCGGAACTCTATTCGGGTCTGCCGAAGGAGCCGAAGATCAGTCCGCTCGTGGAGGCGTGGAAGGGCGTGACCAAATATGCCGGCCTCACCATTCTCGGCGTGGCGGCCGGCGTCGGCCTGCTTCACCATCTGGTCATGGGACCGAACAGGGTCTCCGAGACGGATGAGGAGCATGCCGAAGAGCTGACGGAAGGCAACAACGATGGCCGCGTATGACGTGAAGCCGAACGAGCAGGTACATCCCGGCAAGCCAGTCATCGTGGACCGCTACACGGTGGGCGCGCGGATCAACCATTGGATCACGGCGGCCAGCCTGATCCTGCTCGCCTTGACCGGCCTTGCCATGTTTCACCCGAGCCTGTTCTTCCTGTCGGGGCTGTTTGGCGGCGGTCAGTTCACGCGCTTCATTCACCCATGGATCGGCGTCTTGCTCTTCTTTAGCTTCCTTGGGCTTTTCCTTCGGTTCTGGAAGGCCAATTTGTGGAGGCCCGAGGACGGAACGTGGCTCGCCCGTTTCCGTGACGTATTGTCCAATCACGAGGACAACGTCCCGGAAGTCGGCAAGTACAACGCCGGCCAGAAGCTCGTCTTCTGGTCAATGTCGATCCTCATCGTCATCCTGATTTCGAGCGGCATCGTCATCTGGCAACAATATTTCGCCGCTTACACCACGATCGGCCAGCAGCGGGTAGCGCTGCTTGTTCATTCGATCGCTGCCGTGGCGATCATCGGCGTCTGGATTATTCATTTCTACTCGGCCATCTGGGTACGCGGCACCATTCCCGCCATGACGCGCGGACGGGTGACCGGCGGCTGGGCGTGGCGGCATCATCGCAAATGGCTGCGTGAACTGGTCGCACGCAAGCCGGACGGACGTTCTGGATCGGATCCCGCCGAATGAGCGGGTATTTGTTTTTACGCAATTCCGGACGGAAAACCGTTATACACTTTTCGTGGAATTGCTCTGGAACAGTATCAAGCCGACCACGTGGCCCGTGAGGTTCGTGAGGTTGAAATGCCAAGGCAACAAGATCCGTCACGCCCTGACCCGACTGTAATCGGCGAAGTCTCGGTCCCACCCTTTGCGCGCGTGCCTGATCCGCGGACCTTGTTCATTCGCCGCTCCGAGCGATTGATTGTGTTGGCGGATGACCACCAGCTCGGCCCCTATCTCCGCTTCCTCGCTGCACTGACGGATGCGCAGCACCGCATCCAGGACGGCTTGCCGGAGATCGAATTGCCGACCGCGGAGGCGCGCGAGCGCGCACGAATCTTCGGTATGCCGCCGCTCGATCGCAACCAATTCACTTCGGATGCCGCCCTTGGAATGACGCTCGGCCGCCTGTTCGAAGTGGCAGCCACGATCGAAAAACCAAAGGCGGCCGCAGCCGCCTTGGGCAGGCTGGCGAATATCGATGCGTCCGGGGTCGACCCCATGGTGCGCAATGTGCTCACCGATGCGATCCCAATGAACGCGCTTGCCGAGCATGTCTATGTCGCGGCCGCGCTGCAGGTTCACTTCGCCCGCCTCGCGGCATGTCTCGACAGCTCGAAGCTCGTTCCGGTTGCCGACGGCGCCTGTCCGGCCTGCGGTGGGCCGCCCGTATCCTCGATCATCGTCGGTTGGCACGGCGCACACGGGGCGCGGTTCTGCGCCTGCGCCCTGTGTGGAACATTGTGGAACCACGTCCGCATCAAATGTACGCTGTGCGGCTCGACCAAGGGCATAGGCTATCAGGAAATCGAGGGAGGTTCTGGCACGGTCAAGGCCGAAACCTGCGATGCATGCGGCTGCTATGTAAAGATCCTGTACCAATACAAGGATCCGGCTCTCGATCCGGTCGCCGACGACGTGGCGACGCTCGGCCTCGACCTGCTCGTCCGCGAGGGCGGCCATCGCCGCGGATCGTTCAATCCGTTCCTTGTTGGCTATTGAGGATACGATGACCGCTTCATCCGCAAACCCTCTGCGCAATCTTCCGTCGGTCGACCAAGTGCTGAGGACCCCGCTGGCGGCGGCCGCAATCGAGCGCTTCGGGCGGCAGGCCGCGGCGGAGGCCATTCGCCGAGCCGTCGCCGATGCACGAATGGCCTCCCGCAATGCCGGAGCCGTCGTGCCGGAGGCAAACGATCTTGCCGGCGACGCGCTCGTGCAGCTCAGGGACGGCGAACGCTCTTCCCTGCGTCCCGTTTTCAACCTGACCGGAACGGTGCTGCACACCAATCTCGGACGAGCCCTCCTCGCGAAAGAGGCGGTCGAGGCTGTTCGGCTGGCGATGCTCGAAGCGGTGGCTCTCGAATTCGATGTCGAGAAAGGCGAGCGCGGCGAACGGGACGATCATCTTCGATCGCTCGTTTGCGAGCTGACCGGAGCCGAGGATGCAACCGTCGTCAACAACAATGCGGCTGCCGTCCTTCTCGTCCTCAACACGCTGGCGCTCGGTCGCGAAGCGATCGTTTCGCGAGGCGAGTTGATCGAGATCGGCGGCTCTTTCCGGATGCCCGAGATCATGACGCGCGCCGGCGCCAGGCTTGTCGAGGTCGGCACCACCAACCGCACGCATCGCAAAGACTATGTCGAGGCGATCGGCCCGGAGACCGGGCTCATCCTCAAGGTGCACACATCGAACTACCGGGTCGAAGGATTCACGGCTGAGATCCGGGCACCCGAGCTCGCTTCAATCGCCAAGGAGCATGGGATACCGATGGTCCATGATCTCGGTTCGGGCACGCTGGTCGATCTAACCCGCTACGGCCTTGGGCGCGAGCCGACCGTGCGCGAGGCGGTCGCCGACGGCGCCGATCTCGTCACATTCTCCGGCGACAAGCTGCTTGGCGGTCCGCAGGCGGGTTTCATCGTCGGCCGCAGGGACCTGCTGGCAGCGATCAGCCGCAACCCGATGAAGCGGGCGCTTCGGGTCGACAAGCTTCGTTTGGCCGCGCTCGAGGCGACGTTGAAGCTCTACCGCGACCCCGACCGCCTGGCCGAGCGCCTGCCGACGCTAAGGCTGCTCTCGCGCTCGGTGAGGGAGATTGCAGCGCAGGCAAAGCGCCTTGCTCCCCTGGTTGCTGACGCCGTGGGCGAAGCCTTTGCGGTCGACACGGTGGAGTGCCGGAGCCAAGTCGGATCCGGCGCGCTGCCGCTCGAAACTTTGCCAAGCGCCGGGCTTGCTCTCAAGCCGCGCTCAGGGAGCGGCCGGGCGCTCGAAGCCCTTGCGGCTGCGCTGCGTGGGTTGGGCGTCCCCGTGATCGGGCGCATCGAAAACCAGGCGCTCGTGCTCGATTTGCGCTGCCTGGAAGACGAGGCGACCTTCATCGCCAATCTAGCCGGCCTAAATCCGGGAGGAACCGATGCGCTGGCTTGACCGCCTCGCGCGCCGCCCAGCCGAGACGCCTTTGGCCGCACGCATGACCGAGGCCCTCGCAGCCGCGCGGCGAGGCGATCATGCCGTGGCTCTCTCCATATGGGAGCCGCTGGCTCACCGGGGCGTTGCCCGCGCTCAGAACAATATCGGCGCCTGCTTCGCCGAAGGGCTCGGCGTCGAGCGTGATGTGGATATGGCCCTTCGCTGGCTGACGCTCGCAGCCGAGGCATGGGATCCTGTCGGGCAAAGGAATCTGGCGTCGCTCTATTTCCGCGGCGAAGGCGTGCAGCAGGACTTTCGCCGGGCGGCCGAGCTCTATCGGGCCGCAGCGGAAACTGGCGACGGACCCGCGCAGGATATGCTGAGCTGGATGCTGCTGGAGGGCGAAGTGATGGCTCCCGATGCCGGCGAGGCGCGACGCTGGGCGCTTGCCGCGGCCGATCAGGGCATCGCATCCGCGATGACCCGGATCGGCATGCTTTATCACAATGCGCTCGGCGTGCCGCGCGATCCGGACGAGGCTGTCCGCTGGTGGCGCCGTGCTGCCATGCGAGGAGACGCCGAAGGGCAGGCAATGCTCGGCGCCGCCTGCCATCTTGGCACGGGCGTGCCGGCTGACGCGGTCGAGGCGCTGGTTTGGCTCCTGCGTGCCGAGGCAGGCGGCAGCGCCCTTGCCAGCCGCTATCTGGATGCGGTGCGGGCCGAATTGAGCGCGGGCGATGCCGCCGAGGCCGAGCGTCGCGCCGCCGCGCCGTTGCCGGAGACCGCATCATGATCGTCGGCACGGCGGGACATGTCGATCATGGCAAAACTGCGCTGGTGCATGCGCTGACCGGTATAAACACCGATCGTTTGCAGGAGGAAAAGACACGCGGCATGACCATCGATCTCGGCTTCGCCTATTTGCCGGTGCCGGGTGGGGACAGCATCGGTTTCGTCGATGTTCCCGGGCATGAGCGTTTCGTACACACGATGCTCGCCGGCGCCAGCGGCATCGACTTCGTGTTGCTCGTGGTGGCCGCCGACGACGGCGTCATGCCGCAAACCCGGGAGCATCTCGCCATCGTCGATCTGCTCGGTGTCAAGCGCGGCGCCGTCCTGCTTACGAAATGCGATCTGGCCGGTCCCGAGCGCCGCACCGCGGTGGCGAGCGAGATCCGCGCAGTAGTTGCCGGGACGATGCTTGCCGAGGCCCCCCTGATTCCCGTCTCGGTCGTTACAGGCGAAGGTATCCATGAACTCAGGTATCTCTTGTTCGAGGAGGCGTCGCGTCTTGCCCGGCGTGCAGTTTCGGGCCGTTTTCGATTAGCGGTGGACCGCTCGTTCACGCTGCGCGGCGTGGGCACCGTCGTGACGGGCACCGTGCTTTCGGGTTCTCTCGGTATTGGAGACAACGTGGTCGTAAGCCCCTCGGGATTGCTTGCGCGGGTTCGATCGATCCACGCCCAGAACCGGCCGGCTGAACGTGGTCGGGCGGGAGACCGCTGCGCGCTCAATCTGACCGGCGAAAGGGTTATCAAGGAGGCGATCCGGCGCGGCGACGTGATTGTCGATCCGAAGCTTCACGCGCCGACGGACCGGATCGATGCAAGCCTTCGCGTTCTGCCGGATGAACGCAAGCCGATCGGCCAATGGTTGCCGGTGCGGCTCCACCATGCCGCGACGGACGTCGGGGCACGCATCGTACTCCTCGCAGACGAACCGATCGGGCCTGGCGGCACGGCCAATGTTCAATTGGTGCTGGACAGTCCGATCGCGGCCGCTGTCGGCGACGTTTACGTGGTGCGCGACACCTCCGCGCAGCGAACCATCGGCGGCGGATATTTTCTCGATCTGCGGGCGCCCAGCCGCAAACGCCGCGCGCCGGAACGGCTGATCCAACTCGATGCCCATGCGCTATTGGCGCCCGAACTGGCCGCCGCCGCACTCCTTGATGCGCCGCCCCACTATTTCGACCTGAAGGCTTTCGCTCGCGACAGGGCGCTTAGTGACTGCGAGACGGAAGGCCTGATCGATCAACTCGGGCTTGTCCATTTTGCCGTGGGAGAAATGCTTCTCGTGCTGTCGCCGGAGCGCTGGTTGCGATTCAAGCGCGACTTGGCCGCGACCCTGGAGACCTTCCATGCCGACAATCCGGATTTGCCGGGCGTAGGAATGGAGAGACTGCGTATTGGGCTTGATCCACGTCTGCCGGCGCCCGCTTTCACGGCAGTTCTGCGGAGCCTTTCGCACGCTGGAGAAGTTGCCTTGGACGGTGCCTGGGTGCGGCTGCCCGGTCATGAGGCGCACCTGACGGCAAAGGATGAAACTCTCTGGCTGCAAACCCAGCCTCTCATCGGCGGACCCCAACGGTTCCATCCGCCAAGAGTGTGGGATATTGCCGAGGCGCTGGCCGCGCCGGAGACGGAAATCCGGCGGCTTCTGAAGCTTGCCGGCCGCATGGGGAAGGTCCACGAGGTCGCTCATGACCACTTCTTCCAGCGCGAGGCGTTGGCGCAGATCGTCGAGATCGCGCGCGACCTCGCTGCGTCGATGCCTACAGACGAGTTCACCGCTGCTCAATTTCGCGATCGCGTGGGCAGCGGACGCAAGGTCGCCATCCATATCCTCGAATTTCTCGATCGGCACGGCGTGACGCTGCGGCGGGGAGACTTGCGCCGTCTGAACAGGCGCAGGCTGGACCTGTTCCGCCTGACAGGCGAGGGTGAGCCGCCGATGACGCAAATTTCTGGAGGAGCATCGTCCCCGGTGGGGCGTCCGGACTTCAAATCCGGGAGGGGCCGCGAGTCGGTCTCTGGTGGGTTCGACTCCCACTCTCTTCCGCCATCCCAGTGAGCCAAGATGAACCCGACGGCTTCCTTTCTGAATGACCTGAAAACGACGGCTGAGACCGCCAGGACAACCGAAGCAAGCTTCAGGCGACAAGCGGCCAATCAGATCGCGGTTCTGGAACAGGAGCGCGCTTTCGCCTTCAGGCGGCTCAACCTCATGCAGGCGATCTCGGACGCCGTGGCCTCGGCCGAAAGTGAGGAGATCGCCGTGGCCAGCGCTTTGGCCGTCCTGCGCTTGCGGCTCGGCTGGAATGCGGACAGCGAGGCGCGCACGGAAGCGATCACGCATTTTGGCCCCGTTGCGCTTGCGTTGTTCCAGGCCGCGAAACTGCCCGAGGACGAACCCGCCACCAATATCGGCGAGGCCCTTGCGATTTTTGAGCATTGGTACTCCGAATCCCGGGGATCGCCGTTCTGGCTGCTGTTCGAGCACCAGATCGTGGACACGCCGCTGGTCGATTTTTGACCGCCGGACTTTTCTGCGTACCCGGATGTGAAAGCAGAGAGCGCAACGTCGCTTTTTTGCCGACGACACGATGCGGTAACCGGCGCCTCGGTCACCGCCGCAAGCAGCTACCTTGGACGCGGAACGGATTCATGCGACGCCTTGGGTTATTGCTTCCATCTGGCTTTACTAAAACCGCTGCGCACTTTTGGGCGACATGTACTAATGTCCGGTTCCCGCAGCCTTTTGCCGACGACACTTGACCGCCTCCAGCAGTTCGCGCTCGCTGGTGTGAACATTTTGAAAAATGGCCACGACCATCACTGCCAAGATTTCGGCGTCCGGGTCCAAAGGGTCGAGATGTTCATTCGCGCAGACCCGATCGAACACGCGTTCGCAAATAGCCAGATCGTGAGGGCTGAGGCAGGAATGATTGAAACGCCGACGCAGCATCTGTGCGAACCTTTCAGGGCCCGTCGCCCGTGCTTTGCGGCGGGCTTTTTACTGATGAACCGCTGACACGATGGAATGATTAAGTGACAATGCCGTCCACAGGTGTATTGGAATCAGTTTACCTGCTGCCTGATGATTGTTCTGTTAAGAGTCCCAAAATCAGCGCGCACTCACGAGCTCTATATTGCCCGGCAATCATAAGCTGGTTGTAATCTTGCCGCTTGTCTTCCGGAACGTGAAATCCGCGTCGAAATTCCGCCGCTTCTTTCGCAGTTCGTGTACAGCCGAGTTTGCTGGCGGTGACCTTCAAACTCGCCAGCGAGCATCCGATCTTTGCCGCAATAGCTTTCAACGGCTCATTGTTGCCGTATCCCTCAAGAATTATCTTGCGACGATCTTCGCTGTTGAGCTTTGTGTTCATTTTGGTGACATCCTCAACTACTATTTAACGATGTCAGATTCTATACGCATCAGGTCGAAGAGTGTCGTTATCTTCGCATCCAGAAACTTATCTCGGAATGCATTTCTTGCTGTAATCCAGCGTGATCACCGTTTCGGTCGACTCGAGTTCCGCCAGCCTTGCCAGATGCCTGAAATACACCACATGATTGAGAGGGGCATGGGCATACCCGATTCGGATATGGCACCACGCGATGGACACTAAGAGGCAAGACGAGGCTCCTGCGAGGCAGCCGCGGGACCGTGATCGACGTCGTTGGTCGCGCGAAGGTCAACCCCGCAATGAGGCCGCTCCATCGTTCGCGCCGGCGCTCGAACCTCTGCCCTTTTCAACGCTCGAGCTGGCGCCAGGGGATCAATTCGCCGCTTGGCAAGCGCAAATGGCGCCGCTTGTCGAGGTCAGGTTGCCGGATGACAAATCGCCGGACGATGGTTTTCCCGCCGACCACACAGCCTGGAATCTCGGTGGCATGCTGATCGTTCAACAGCGCGCGCCGGCACATAGCTACATGCGTTCCGCCGCGAAGCTCCGATCCAGTTCGATCGACCACTGGTACATCGTCTTGCCACGTACAGGCCGGTCGTGGACGGAGGTCGATCGCCGCGTTGCGGAAAACCAGCCGGGCAAGTTGGAGTTCAGATCGCTTGGCTACCCGTTTCGCGGGAGGGTAACGGACTCGGAAAGCCTGTTTCTCTATCTGCCGCGTGATTTGTTCTCTGATGCGGCGTCAACCCTCGACGCAAAGAACAATTCAATTATGTCCGGCAACTTTGCCAACCTCTTTGTCGACTACGTCAACAGCATAGAAGCAAGACTGCGCAGTCTCACGGCTGAAGATCTGCCCCGCATCGTACACGCAACACGCAGCATGGTCATTGCCTGCCTCGCGCCTCCGGCGGAACATGCCGCGGCCGCCGAACAATTGGTGAGTGTCGCGCTGATGGAGCGAGCGCGTCGATACGTCCAAAACAATCTGGATGCGGCCCACCTGGCACCGGATTCAATGTGCCGGGCGCTCGGCGTATCGCGCTCTCGTCTCTATCAATTGTTCGAACCGAGCGGTGGTGTTCTCCATTACATACAAAGTCGCCGACTTCTGGCAGCCCATATTGCGCTTAGCGATCCGGCGGACAGCCGGCGAATCGTCGACATTGCTGAGGCCTTCGGGTTTAGTTCAGCGGCTAATTTCAGCCGAGCATTCAGCAAGGAATTCGGTTACAGCCCCCGCGAAGGCCGCGGTACCGTGGTGTTACCGCGCCCCGCCCACTCTGTTTCGCTTGCTGAACACGAGAAGGCGTCTTCCTTTGAAGGTTGGCTCAAAGCGCTCGGAAGCTGAGCACAAGTTCGGCGATGGTTGAGATGGGACGTGCTCAAAACAGGAAGGCCACGCCGCATCATGGACCAGAATATTTCGTGTTGCGTCCACCACGCCATCAATCATATAGCCAATTCGTAACAATTCCCGACTTATTAACCAACTGTGGCTGTTGATTATTATCGCTGAGAACCACAGCGGAGCACGCATTGCACCTGCGCCGTATGCTGCACTTGTTAAGACCGCGAGTTAAAAGTTTGCCAAGCTTGATAGTTATGTTATTTCTGGACTGGGCGACGTGGATTTGCGCCGCTTATGGAGGTGGCTCTTGGCTCCAGAGGCATCAGGCGTCGGCAAGGGGAGTGAGGGGCCTTCCTCAAGCGATGTTCGACGTCCCGGCGAAGCGCTTCTCGCTGACCTTTTGGCCAACACGACCGAACTTTTGTCGTTCTACGACCGCGACTTCTGTCTGACCCACTACGCAACCAAGCTCAGGGGCATGTACGGAAGCGCGGTGACGCCGGGTGCCGCCCTTTGGGAGATCTACCCGAGCTTCCTCGATGCGAGGTATCGCGACGAGTTTCTTCGCGTGTTCCATGGCGGCTCACCGGCAAGCATCGATTTGCCGCGGTCATCGGGCGAAGTGCTGCGGTCCGTTTTTGTTTTCGCCGCTGCAAATGGTGTGGGAATCATTGAATCAAGGGAGCGCGATGGGCGCAGCGTGACGGACGAGCAAGAGCATGTAATTTTGCTCCATCAGGCGACGCATGACGTGCTGACCGGACTGCAGAATCGGCGGCGATTCGGCGAGCAGCTGCAGCAAGCGCTGGCGGCCCTCGGCGAACTGAAGCCGAAAGCCGCCCTGCTGCAGATCGACCTTGACGATTTCAAAGCAGTCAACGACACGCTCGGGCATGGAGCAGGCGATACGCTTCTTCAGCTCGCGGCGGGTCGTATCCGCGACGCGCTGCAGGATGGCGAATCGGCATACCGGTATGCCGGCGATGAGTTCGCTGTCATCCAATTGGGAAAAGAGCAGCCAGCAGAAGCTGAGCGCCTCGCCGGATCGCTGGTCGACGCGTTCAAGAACCCGTTCGTCATCAACGGCATTCCCGTCTTCGTCGGCTCGAGTATCGGAATTGCTTTCGGGCCGGAGCACGGGACCGATGGCGAACAACTGATGAAAGCCGCTGACATTGCCCTTTACGCGGCCAAGACAGATGGACGCGGCTGCGCTCGAACGTTCAACCGTTCGATGCTGCTCTTGCTTGAGCAACGCGAGAATCTGAGACGCAGCCTTCGAACCGCGCTGGAGCGGGGCGAGCTTTATCTGGAGTATCAGCCGCTCATTCGGCCTCCCTCGTCGGTGATCGGTTTCGAAGCGCTGCTGCGGTGGCGGCACCCTGAGGTCGGAAACATTCCTCCCAGCGTGTTCATACCGATCGCCGAAGCCGACGGTCTGATGGACGAGATTGGGCGTTGGGTGCTCGAGGAAGCCTGTCGCCAGGCGTTGACGTGGCCTTCCTCGCTGACGGTCGCGGTGAACCTGTCACCAGCTCAGTTCCTTAGCGGTTCGCTGACGGACACCGTCGCCCAGATCATCGACGCAGTTGGAATCGAAGCCGACAGACTTGAACTGGAGATAACGGAGACGGTCCTGCTTGAGAAGACGATCGACAATATCGATACGTTGAATACCCTGAACGTCCTGGGAATACGAATTTCGCTCGACGATTTTGGAACATACTACTCGTCGTTAAGCTACCTTAAGAACTTTCCCTTCGATACTTTGAAGATCGATCAGTACTTTATTGCGGACCTGGAGACCAACCTCAAAAGCCAAACGATCGTGCGATCGATCATGAATCTGGCGCACGGCCTAGGGATAAATGTCACTGCCGAGGGAGTCGAAACATCGGCACAGGCACGGTGGCTGATCAAGGAAAATTGCGATTGCCTGCAAGGTAATTACCTAGGACGGCCGCTCGGAGCCGAGGCGATCAGCGATTTCATCAAGCGGTCCCCGCCGAGGGTGGTACGAGCGATGCAGGAATCAAATCGGGCGCACTAGCGCCTTGAACCCTTTGTTAACGATGAAGTGGAGATTTGTAGAACGATCGAGGCGGATACCGCGCAATTCTTTGGGTCGGTGCCAGACTGACTGACCACGGGCGGTGACTCTTTTCGTCGCGGAGGCCATCACCCCGCGGGGGTTCAATACTGATGGAACAAGTGAGGATGCCGATGGGACCTGTTCATCATGACCTGGCTGGCGGCGGACCGACCTTTGAACCCATGGTCCAGATCGACATGGAAATCAAAGCTTTTGTCTCCGCTTGGAGACACTGCGATTATGTCTCGACATACATGGCCCGGATGATCAGCCAGAACAGGTCCGACTCGGTCCGGCATTCAAATCTCTTTTCCTCCGCCTTCAACGAATTGCTGGAAGTCGCCTTTCGCACGCGCCATGCCGATGGCGAACTGGCATGCAGGGTGTCTCGCCATGGCGCGACGGATAGGATCGAGTTGACATTTCCTTGCGTACCGGAAGAGCGCCAATTCTACGAAGAAGCCGTGTCGCAACTTGCAGGAATAGAGGCCAGAGAGCGATACCTCAATTCAGTGTCTGGGGATCTCGCGCCGAGCCGCGAGGTCATGCTCCTGGAACTGGCTGTCGACTACAACGCGACACTCTGGATCGAGGAGGCCGATGGCGATGCAATCAAGCTTGTCGTGGATCTTCCGCTCGAGGGCTTGCAAAATTGAGCCCCTACGACCTTCTCCCGCGCTTTAAGGCGCAATACGACGCGAACAACCAGGAGTTCTCCATATCTGGCGTGGTGCGGCCTCAGGCGATCGATGAGCTTGGACCCAGCATAGCATTGCTTCGCGATGCGATCGGCCGTGTGCGCGGCGTTCTCTACGTCAATGTCAGGCGCCTGACGCAGATGAACAACGCCGCGTTTCACGCCTTTTCGAGGATCATCATCGACGCTTGTCGCGCTCGACCCGATCTCAAATTCGTCGTCATCACGTCGAGCGTCGTCGGATGGACCTCGCGAAAATTCGGTCGCCTGAGCGGAATTGAACCGAACATCACCGTCGAGGAGTATGACACCGAATTCTATCCGGGCCAGGGCTTTCTAGAGGAAGGCGGGTTCGTACCGATCCTGCGTACTCAGACAAAGATGACATGGCGCCACGAGCGCGCGATCTTGCCGCGACACGGGATGAGGCCCGGGATCGTCATGGCCGACATCTGTTGCGGGATCGGCGATTTCGCTGTGCTCGCGCAGAAGGAGTTCCAGCCATCGCGGATCGTCGCCCTCGACCACTCCAGATCAAGCCTGAACTATGCTCGACGAGTGATGCGGGAGTTCGACATCCGGGGCATCGAATATACGTATGGCGATGCGTCGGAGATGCTGCTCGACGAAGCTCAGTTCGACTTGGTCACCTGCCGACATTCCCTGCAAATCTTCAATCGCCCTGAACTCATCCTCAAGGAGCTCTACCGCATATGCAAGCCAGGCGGTCGGGTCTATATCACCAACGAAAAGAATTCGCATTGCCTCGGCGAGCCGCGCGCCGAAAGCATTCGCTGGACCTACGACGAGGTGGCGAAGCTGTTCGGGCATTTCGAGATGGACGTCGAGCTTGGGCCCAAGAGTCGGCGATACCTGGTGGAAGCCGGATTCGAAGACATCCTTGTGGAGACCTTCATGGTCACTAACCTGGACGGCGATCCGCAGGACTTCGCCGATGTCATCGCAGCCTGGGCGGATGTCTATGCGGGCGAGATGGCGACCAGACGCGGCGATGGACCGGAGTTCGTCGCGCGGTTTCGGCAGGGCTTCGAGGACCACATTTTCGCTGCGCTCCACCCCAAGGGTTATGCGGGTTGGCCGATCTGGGTCGCATCGGGGCGACGGCCGCAATGAAAGCCGACGATGAGGGTACGCCGCGCTTCGGCCTGCGCTCCTTTCGAGCGAAATTCGTATTGGTCGTTGGTGGCGCCGTGCTGTTCGACCTCCTCTTGAGCGGTGGCCTGGCGCTTTGGAACGTTCAAAAGCTGTCGCGCGATGCCACATCGGAAGTCGGTGAGGGCCTGACGACCGCAAACCAGGAATACATTCGTTCCTATGCCGAATCGACAGCGCTGAGCGTCGACCTGCTGCTCGATCGAGTTCATGGGGACGTCAAGGCGCTGGCCGGCGTGCTGCAGGCCCAGATCGACGATCCAAGCAGGCAGCAACAGGTCGGAGCCACCCTTTCGCAGCAGGCTCCCGGCTCGGTAAAGGTCGTCTATGACGCGCGGGGCGATTGGGCACAGAACCTGCCGGGCGCGCCTTCCGTGGTGAGCGTCTGGGGCTACCTGCTGGGCGCCGACCACAGTCCGCTGCCAAGCGTTCAGCAGGAAATAGAAGACAGCACCGTCCTGGACCTCGTTGCGCCGACGCTCATGGCCAGCGGATCGTCCAAACTGCAGATGTATTATATTGGTCCAAAAGAACGGCCGATATTCAGGACCGTGCCGTATACGGACCAGGCACAGACATTCGACAAGCTCTATCCGGGCCACAACAAGGCGGAATTCTGGGAGTTCTTCTTTCCGGGTATCTACGGTTCATGGCAGCAATGGGCCAGGGATCCAGCCTCTCGTCCCGTCCCCGACGACATTACCCAGACAGCGCCCTACACCGATGCAATCACGGGAAAGCTGATCGTCAGCTTTTTCCATCCGCTGTGGACGCGCGATCACACCGGTATCGCCGGTACGGCGGGAGCAGACATCACTCTCGACCAACTCGCGGAAATCGTCGGACGCGTGAAGATCGCTGAAACCGGATTCGGCTTTCTCACGATGTCGACTGGCAACGTGGTGGCGATCAATCCGTCGGGCCAAGCAATCATCGGCCTGACGTCATCGAGCGATGCGGGCAGCCAGGGCGTCACTGGCCTGGAGAGGTCCCTGCGGGGAAGCACGCAGCCGGCTATCGCGTCGCTGCCTCTCGACCGGAACAATGACGGTGTCATTCAGCATATCATGCTCGACGACAAGGGCGAACGCGTACCCTACATTGTTGTCCTCAAAAGATTGAAGCCAACCAATCTGTGGAGTTCGGGACCGATCAAGTCCGAAACGATGTCGGTCGGGATCGTCGTTCCCGAACGGGAGATCTATGCGTCCCTGTTTGCCGCGCAGGAGAGTATTTCCCGCGCAACCAACCGTATCCTGCTTTTTCAGGTCGCCGCGATCATCGTTTCGCTTCTGATAGTTTTTGCCGCCGTGCTCGGAATTTCGAAGCGGATCACCGCGGGTCTCAGGGCGCTCGCCAGCGCCGCCCAGCGGCTCCAGTCCAAAGATTATTCGGTCCGCGTGAGCATTCCAACGCGCGACGAGGTTGGAGCGGCGGGAATCGCTTTCAACCGGATGGCCGAGCAGATCAGCTTTCACACGGAAAACCTCGAGCAACTCGTCGACGAACGAACTAGGGAACTCGGGGACGCCAATCAGGAGATTTCCGCACTTAACGAAAAGCTGCAGGACGAGAACGTCCGCCTTGGCGCCGAACTCGCGGTCGCCAGGCAGATACAGATGATGGTCCTGCCGAAACAATTCGAACTCGAAGCGATTCCGGGGCTGGAGATCGCGGCCTACATGCGGCCGGCCGACGAGGTCGGCGGTGACTATTATGACGTCCTGCAGAACGGGTCACGGGTCAAAATCGGCATCGGCGACGTGACCGGTCATGGTCTCGAGAGCGGCGTGCTGATGCTCATGGTCCAATCCGTTGCACGCGCGCTGCAGGAGACCAACGAGGAGAATCCGCGCCAGTTTCTGGATCGGCTGAACAGAGCGATCTACAAAAACATCGAGCGAACGAACACCGGCAAGCATCTCTCGCTGGCATTCCTTGACTTCGAGGATGAGCGGGTCACGCTATCCGGCCAGCATGAGGATGTCCTCGTCGTGCGTGCGGACGGGGACGTCGAACGTATCGACACGATGGATCTGGGTCTGCCGGTTGGCCTGGAGAATGACATCTCGAAGTTCATTGCCACGCGCGACATCGTGTTCGGGAGCGGCGACGTGATCGTGCTGCACACGGACGGAGTGACCGAGGCGGAAGACCAAGACAGAAAATTGTTCGGATTCGAGCGCCTCTGTGAGAGCGCACAAAAGCGTCACGGCAGCAGCGCCGAGGACATCAAGACCGGCATCATCGACGATCTGATGGCCCATATCGGGATCCAGAAGATCCACGACGACATCACCCTCGTGATCATAAGGCACACATAGCCATGACAACGCTGTTCGGGACCCCTGACGTTGCAATCGGGATGAAGGAGAGCGTCAGTCGCGTGCGGCTGTTCGACGGACCTCTCGACTTGAGTTGGCGTCATTGTGCCACGACCTCGGACTTCATCGCCGATCTTTTCGCGTTGCGCTTCCGGTCGTCCCGCAATGACTACGTGGAAGTGCGGCACAGCATTGGATATCTGGTCAACGAACTCATCGAAAATGCCGTCAAGTTTCGCGCACCGGGTGAGATCTTGATTGAGGCGTCGATGGATTCGGAATGCTTCAAGCTCAAGGTGTCGAATGACGTCGATGGTGAAGATGCGTCCGAGTTCCAAAGTCTCCTGGCGGACATCACGGTTGGCGACCCCATGGACCTGCTGATACAGCGAATTGAAGCCAATGCCGCGAACCCCGACGTAGGAGGCTCCGGACTTGGATTACTGACGTTGATGAGCGACTACGGCGCGCGCCTGGCTTGGATATTCAGCGCCGCCGACGAAAGCGATCGGATTTATGTGGAGACATATGCCTCCATTCCGATCTCGCAAATTCACAACTAAATGAAACGAAGCTAGGCTATGGAAATCAAGACAGACGACTACCGCGTATGGACTGAAGGAAGCGAAATTTTTTTCGACGGTGCAATGCGGCTTGCCAGTTCCGACGCCGGTGCGCCTATCACGGCACTGGCGACCAGCGTGCTTGCCTCGAATCCCGCTTCCATTACGCTCAATCTGAAGGACCTTCACTTTCTCAACTCTTCCGGCATCAACCTGCTGGCGAAATTTACCATCGAGGTGCGCAAGCATCCCGATGTCCGACTCGTCGTGCGTGGAACGCCCGACATACCCTGGCAATCAAAATCATTGCCGAATCTGAAGAAGCTGCATCCTGCTGTGGTGCTTTTGATGGACTAATCAGGTCGCTCGAAATTAGCCAAAAGACTGCGTGGTGCAAGACCGCCGCAACGAGCGAGATATGTACGCCAGGACAAGTATGTGGATGCGAAGCTAACGACAATCCGGCTTGGTGCGCAGATGCTCGCAATGGCTCGGCGGGGCCTCGGCACAGGCGGCAGGCGTCCAGGTTGGGGGGATGTCGGGCTGCCTGTGCCGAACAGCCGCCGCTGCGCGATCAAAGGTGGGGTCATTGAGTAAGCGTGCCAAGGTGAACGGCGGCCGGCTGGAGTTCATTCCGCCGCAGATCCCGACTCGGGTCAAGGAGCCGCCCGAAGATGAGGGGTGGCTTCACGAGGTCAATCTTGACGGCTACCGAACGCAGATCATCATCGATA
The DNA here is from genome assembly GCF_040317725.1 of Mesorhizobium sp. M1396. NCBI lineage: Bacteria > Pseudomonadati > Pseudomonadota > Alphaproteobacteria > Hyphomicrobiales > Phyllobacteriaceae > Mesorhizobium > Mesorhizobium sp. M1396. The sequence goes on from NZ_JAMYLA010000068.1 coordinate 25,208, forward strand.
AAGGAGGTGTGCGTCTTTACAGCAAGAACGGCCGTGACTGGACCACGAAATACTGGCCCATCGCGCTGGCTGTCGAGCTGCCATGCCGGGCTGCCATTATCGACGGCGAGGTCATTGTGCCAGGCGAGCAGGGCGCTCCCGATTGCCCTTCGCTGGAAGCCGCGATCTGGAACGAACCGAGCCGGCTGGTGTTCGTAGCGTTCGACATCCTCCATCTCGACGGTCGCAATCTAGGCTCCTTGCCCCTGCTGAAGCGCAAGCAGGCGCTGTGGCAACTGGTTGAGCACGGCCTCGGCAAGATCCAGTACAGCGAGCATTTCGAGGGCAGTGCGCTAGCGATTTTTCGTGCCATCGAAAAGGTGGGGCTCGAAAGCATTATCTCGAAGCGCGCCGACAGCCGCTACAGGAGCGGACCGTCGAATACATGGCTGAAGGCCAAATATTTCGAGGGACCCGATTTCTGAGCTTCGACGACCGCTTCTGGCGCAACCGCGACCTCAGGGTGGCGCCAGCAATGTCCGCTTCTGATACGCGGTCAAGTCGGCCGGAATGACCGACATAGGGCGCATGGCTGACAGGCGTCATTGGGCCGCACGCGAGCTGCGCATTCCTGACCAGATAACCAAAGTGGCGGAACTCGCGGGCGGCTATGGGATCGAGTTCCGTGGACCGGCCAAGTGGGCCGATTGAGCCGGAAGTTCCCATAAGAAGGTAGCGCAGTGTTCCCGCGTCGCTTCTTCATGCGGCTCCGGAGGGGGCTCGATATTTCGCAACTGCTCTGTCAGGCCCGGCAATCAGCTCGATGCAACGACCGCTTCGGCCAGACGGTACTGCTCTTGTGCCCGCCGAGCGAGCCGGGCCACCATCCGCTCGATCTCTCCGTTCTGCACCTTGAGGAGGACAGGTCGCGGAGGCCGTCGACTTCGAGGTGCCGATGAGGTTTCTGCTCCCGCGCGGCTTGACGAGGTCGAACATGATCATCGGTGCGCAACCGGCGCAGCGGTTCGTTTGAAATAGTATCTCATCCCAGTGTGTGTGCACGCAGCGATTTGTTCATGGCCGTTGCCACGCTACTCAGATTGGTGGGAGCAGGAAGCTTTGTCTACATAGGCTTGCAGGGTTTCTTCGCGGCATCGAGCGGTCCGAAAATGGCTGTCTCCTCATGTGACTTTGCGGAACAATTCGATTGCCGGCGAGTTTCCAACATGAAGGGCGATCTGTTTCGGAGGAAACGGGATGAAACGCGTCCTTGCCCACAATGCGGTGCGACTGATGCTCGGCGGTGTAACCGCCTGCCTGCTCACGATCGTCGAGATTCCCAACCCGATTACGCCATTGCCGCTTGTGTCCGAGGCAAGGGCCGCCACCCAGATTTCGATCAGCACATTCTACGAAGACCTGTCTTCCCATGGCGATTGGATCTCGTATCACGGAGCGACCGTTTTCGTGCCGGTTGATGTGCCTGACGATTGGCGTCCGTATACGCTTGGACACTGGGTCTATACCGAGCAGTATGGCTGGCTCTGGGTGTCCGACGAGCCATTCGGTTGGGCGACGTACCATTACGGCCGATGGGGCTATGCCGACGATATCGGCTGGTACTGGGTTCCGGGCACTCGCTGGGCGCCAGCATGGGTGAGCTGGCGTCGTGACAGGGAGCACATCATTTGGGCTCCGCTGCCGCCGCGCCGTGATCCGGATTTGATTTCAATCGAGATAACCTTCGACACCACGCCGGATTATTACTGGGTGGTGGTCCCCACCCGCGAATTCCTTGCTGCGGACGTTTCTGTCGTCGTTATCCGTGATGAGTCCGAATTTGTGCGCATTGCCGAGGCGGCCGAGCCGGCCGGCGACGTGACGATCCAGAACAACGTGATGATCAACAAAGTCATTGATGTTGATGTAATCGAAAAGGCGACGAACCAGAAGGTGACTGCCGTCAAGGTCAGCAAGACCGACGCGCCCGAGCAGTCCGGCAAATTGGAAAATAATACGGTCGCGGTCTTTGAAGGTGAGGTGAAAGCCGACCCCAAGGTCAAACCAGCCAAGCTCAAAGACATTGAGGAGGTGAAGCAGGTTCAGGCTGGCCGGAAATCGAAGCCGACCGAAGGCGCAGCAAAGACCGAACAGGCCGAGCCGGAACAGGCGGCCAAGCCTGAGAAGCCGAAGGGCAAGAAGCAGCCCGCCGCCGAGCAGCAGCAGACCGAGCCGGAACAGGCGGCCAAGCCTGAGAAACCGAAGGCCAAGAAGCAGCCCGCCGCCGAGCCGCAGCAGACCGAGCCGGAACAGGCGGCCAAACCTCAGAAGCCGAAGGCCAAGGAGCAGCCCGCCGCCGAGCAGCAGCAAGCCGAGCCCGAGCAGGCGGCCAAGCCCAAGCCACAGAAGCAAAAAAACAAGGCGTGCGATCCGCAGACTGACGCGAACTGCTAGCTGTGCGCGGCACCGCGATTATTCCATCGCGGTGCCGCTGAACGGCAATGCGCGAAAAGCTGCGAACCCTCGCCACTTTCCTTCGCTGCCAGCCTGCTCTCCTCTATACCGGCTGGAAGCGCGGAATGCCCGTCAACGAACATAGGGTAGGCATGCAACCCGAAGAGGGTGAGACGTCACCTCGCGCCCGAGGCTATTTCGAAAGGCCTGACATTGTCTGTTCCCCATCCTAGGTTTGTCTCGGCAGAGGTCGTTATCCAGCAATCGCCATGAGCACCCGCGGTGCCGACTTTCTATTCAAATGGATTTCCGAACACATGCCGGAAGGGCCAACCGACGACCCGGGCCGGCTTGTAACCGATATGGCAGACCAGGCCCTGCGGGCGGCGGCCGTCGAAGGCATCCCAATTCAGGAGATCGATGAAGAGATCGGTAGCGTTTATGAAGCGATCATTCATGCCGTTGAACATCGCGACGGCGGTCTCGCGGATTAGAGATTTTGTGATTGCCTCAGGCGGTTCGCGGTCGCGACGAGGCTGCAGATATGGACTATTGAGTTTTGAGCAGGTGCCAGCAGCGCGCCTGTCTTTCCCCCGGACTCGCCATATCTAAATTTTTCTAAATTAGCTATGCCTTATGGAACTTTGGTGCGGGCGTTTCATTTTCATCCGCATGCGAGCCTCTGTGATCCAAAGCGTCGGGACGGGAGTGAACGCGTCGCCGCGCTACTCGCTGGTCCTGCCGATATATAATGAAGAACAAGTGCTGCCGCGACTGATCGAACGGATCAGATCACTGATCAGTCGGCTGGACGGAGAGACCGAGGCGATTTTTGTCGATGACGGTAGCCATGACGGCAGCGTCAAATACCTTCGGCGGGTGGTCACCGCCGAACCTCGCTTCCGGCTTATCGAGCTTTCCCGAAATTTCGGACACCAGATTGCGATCACGGCTGGCATGGATGCTGCTGAGGGGGATGCCGTCATCGTCATGGATGCCGACCTGCAAGATCCACCGGAGGTCGTTCTTGATCTCGTGGCAAAGTGGAAGGAAGGTTTCGAGATCGTCTACGCCCGCCGTGTCAAGCGCGAGGGCGAATCCTGGTTCAAGCGGCTTAGCGCCGATCTTTTCTACCGTTTCCTGGAGAAGATGACGCCGGTCAACATCCCGCGCAACGTCGGGGACTTCCGCCTGGTCGGCCGCCATGCGCTGGATGTCTTCAGACACATGCCTGAACACGATCGCTTCGTCAGGGGCATGTTCGGCTGGATGGGATTCAAGCAAGCGGGGGTGCCATTCGAACGCCCCCCGAGGACCATCGGCCAGACCAAATACCCTTTCTGGAAGATGATGCACCTTGCCGTCCACGCCGTTGTCAGCTTCTCGGAAAAGCCGCTCCACTTTGCGCTTTGGGGCGGATCGGCCATTTCCGCACTTGCGCTGGCCTTTGGCGCTTATGCCGTGTTCGCCTGGATTTTTGAAACCGGCGTCATTGCCGGCTGGACGTCCACCGTGGTGATCGTATCGTTCCTGTGTGGCATCAATCTTTTCATGACCGGCGTGGTCGGCCTCTATGTCGGTAGCATCCACGCCGAGGTGAAACGCCGCCCTCTTTACGTGATCGATCGGCTTACCGGCTTCGACGAGCCGGTGCGTGCCATCGCTGGTGGGCGCCGGAGATCGTTTCGCAAGCCCAAGAACGGAGTCGCTCCCGGTGTCCGAACTCTTCGACAGCTATAGATCCAGTTACGGAGAGACGATCGATGGGTCGATCCGCTTTTCCGGACTCAAGCACGATTTCTTTTTGGTCGCAAAGGCCGACCTGCTGCGGCGCCTAGTCGCCGAGCGAGGACTTCGTCGGCGGGGAGCCATGGTGCGGGCGCTTGATGTGGGCTGCGGTGTCGGTTCGCTCCATCCTTATCTAGACGGCGCTTTCGAGCGCCTGGATGGCTGCGACGTGTCGCAAGGGTCGATCCAGCGCGCCAGCGAGGACAATCCGGGCGTCGTCTATAGGACATGCACCACGACGGGCCTGCCTTATGACGACTGCGTGTTCGACTTGGCTTTTGCCAGTTGTGTTGTTCATCATGTTTCGCCCGCATCCTGGCTCGATTTTTTTCGCGAGATGCGACGCGTCGTGCGGCAAGGCGGCGTCGCCTGCATCATCGAGCACAATCCCTATAATCCGCTGACGCGTCTGGCGGTGCTCCGGTGTCCGTTCGACCAAGACGCGGTCCTGCTCAACGCGGTCAAAGCAGCGGCCCTCTTTCGACAAGCAGGCTTCAGGGAGGTTCGATCCGAGCACTTCCTGCTGCTCCCGTCGACCGGCGGGTTCGCCAGAAAGGTTGAGCGTGCCCTCGCGCCGCTGCCGCTTGGAGCCCAGTATGCGTGTAGTGCGCGCGTCTGAACATCGGTCCGCCGGCGGCTCCGCCCTAAAGCTTCTGGCGCGCTTCGGCCTGGTCGGCATCGCCGCCACAATCCTGTATGCCGCCTTGGCGGCCGCCTTTGTCAAATCGGAACGGTTCGGCTTCAGCCCCGTCCGAGCGTCCCTTGCAGCTTACGCAGCCGCGGCGTTGTTTTCCTATCTCGCGCATAGGTCAGTAACCTTCATGTCGCGCGGGTCGCATAGATCAGAGGCTCCGCGATTTCTCTTGCTGGCGGCGATCGGTTTGGCCATCGCCTATGGCGCGCCGGCGCTTTTGACGGCGAAGCTGGGTCTGCCGCTCATCTTTCCCATCATGATTACCTGCTTGCTTGTGCCCGCGATCAATTTCGTCGTGCTCGACCGATGGGTTTTTGCAGAACACATTCCCGATCAGTCCGGCGATGGCTGACGCGTGATCCGCCAGAAAGATTGCCGTTCTAACCCGGATATCTCACACTGTCTTTTGGCGTAGGTCTGAAGCGGGGATTTTGCGAGCGCGTGAGTTGCAGGCAAGGGCTGTC
>NZ_JAMYLA010000069.1:0-30222 GCF_040317725.1 Mesorhizobium sp. M1396
CGTCATTCGCGTCGGCGGCGCCACCGAGACGGAAGTCAAGGAAAAGAAGGACCGCATCGACGACGCGCTGAACGCAACGCGCGCCGCGGTTGAAGAAGGCATCGTGCCTGGCGGAGGCGTGGCGCTGCTGCGTGCCAGGTCGGCACTGGCCGGCTTGAATGGCGCCAACGCCGATGTCACCGCGGGCATCTCGATCGTGCTTCGGGCGCTCGAAGCGCCGATCCGCCAGATCGCCGAGAATTCCGGCGTCGAAGGCTCGATCGTCGTCGGCAAGCTCACCGACAGCAAGGACCACAATCAGGGCTTCGACGCCCAGAACGAGGTCTATGTCGACATGATCAAGGCAGGCATCGTCGATCCGGCGAAAGTGGTGCGCACCGCGCTGCAGGATGCCGGCTCGATCGCGGCCCTTCTGATCACCGCCGAAGCGATGATCACCGACATTCCGCCGAAAGACGCTGCCCCGGCAGGCGGTGGCGGCGGCGGCATGGGCGGCTACTAAAGATTCAGTCGGCCTGCGAAGGTGGCTTCATAAAAGCCACCTTTCAGACCTGACCTGAATCAGCCACCCCGGCTCTTCAATGGAGCCTGGATAACTACCGCCGGGGGTGTTTTCTCCCGGCGTGCAGGCCTCTAGCCCAGGAGACGGATCCATGATCACGTTCGTGCGGAAGCCAGAGACGGTCGTCACGACCGAAAAAACCGAGGAAAGCCGCTTCGACCGCATCCGCAGGATTGCCGCCGACAAGCACAAGAAATCCGATTCCAACACGGCGACGCCATCAAAGAGCGAACCCAAACGCCCGATGTGAAGCTGCGGCGCCGCCGCCACTTTCCGGCCCGAGCTCGATGCCATTGGCCGAGCCGGGATCCAGCCAGGATCACCTCCGCAATCCCGGTGGCTGTCTATCGGCCTGTCTAGTATTGTCAATATATTAGCTAAGGCGCATATTTCTCGGGCAGCGGGCCCTCGGCCGCCAACGCGTCCAAGGGCGCCTGCGATTGTTACCGAAAAAATCACTCCGTGCCGCTCGAATTATGGAGCAGCCACGAGACCGTGACATTTGGAGGAAATACCCATGAAAGTGACTATTTTGGCAAACTATGCGCCTCATGCCGCCAAAGGATTGATGCAAGGCTCGGACAGGCAAGCCGCGGTCAAGGCGCTTTTTGAAAGCGTTGGCGGCAAGGTGACCAGCATGATGTTCACGCGCGGCATCTATGACGTCGTCGTCAATGGCGAGGTGCCGGACCAGTCAGCCGGGATTGGCATGTCCCTCGCGGTGCGAGCGAGCGGCTCGCTGACCGACATGGTCGTACTGGAAGAGCTCGACATGAAGGCAGTGCTCGCGGCCGCCAACAAGGCTGCCAGCGCGTACAAACCCGCCGGCTGATGGACTTGCCTTCTTGATCAAGGCAGCACGGTTCGATGGACGTGCCGTGCTGCCGAGTGTAGGACAGGGCAGCATCACTCACCACTTGACGCGGAAGCCCAGCGAGCCGGTCAGCGCGTGACTATCACCGAAGTCTTCCAGGCCCGTTCGGGCCACGGCTTCGCCAAACACCGAGAACCTGTCGTCGGCCCAGTTGATCGTGCCGCCGATGCCGAGGCCGCCCCAGAGCTGCTCGTTGCGGCTCGAAAGGCTGCTGCCGGCGAGGTCGACCGACGAGCCATCGCCGAAGTCGTAATAGAGGTTGGCGATGCCGTAGAGGTTCGTGTGGCCGGCGCGGCCCGTGCGGTCCTGCCACTGCGTCTGGTGGTCGAGCGAGAGGCCGAGGCGGCCGAGCAGGCTGTCGTTGGAGCCGGGAGTAACCCTTGCGCCGAAGGCGTCGGTGAAGGCGTCTAGGTCGACGGAGGACCAGGCCAACTGAGCTTGTGGCGTCAGCGACCAGCTCGGGTCGAGCATGATGCGCTTGCCCGCTTCGACGCCGAGCGCGTAGCCGACGCCGTTGTTGCCGTCGACGAGCCGCTGTCCGGCGGTCGCCGAGTCGAGATTGCTGTCGTACCAGATCACCTGTGCCTGGCCGTCGAGGTAGAAGCCCTCCGCGCCGTACCAGGTCAGCGAGCCGGAAACGCCGGTGCCGGTCGTATCGATCGACCCGCTGCCGAACACCGACGACACATCGGCGGACACCGCGCCATACTGGAAGGCAACGCCGCCGATGAGCCGACCGGCCGCGCTGTCGGACAAAAGCATGTCGGCGCCGGTCTGCAGCCTCCAGGTCGAGGTGTCGTAAGTCGTTGCGGTGGTGGAGCTTTGCGGATCGTAGGAGCCGCTGGTGCCTTCGATCCTGCCCCACAGTCCGATGCCGGCCTCCGCCTTCACATCATCGGAGACCCCGTCGGCGCCTTGTGCTTCGATGGTCCATGAGCGGTTGCCGAGCCGCTGTTGGAGCGTACCCAGTTGGTTGAAGCTCTGCAATGTACCCGCATAGGCCTCGTAGAGTGGCGCGCCGGCCTGATAGAGCGGAGTTCCGGGTCCGCCATCATCGATAAGCGCGGAACGCAAATACCAGTCGCCGTCGGCGGGTGTGCTCACCCCGCCCTCGTAGAGACTGTAGGCATAGGCGCCGCCGACGACCGCTTCTTCGCCTTCGAAGGTGTAATTGCCCTTGAGCGAGAAGGTGCCGGTCGAGACGCCGCCGACATCGACGATCTTGATGCCTTCGAGCGTTTGGTCTCCCGCGCCGCCGAAATTGGCGACCTGGAGCGTGCCCGTCCCCGATGTGCCGCCTGCGACAACCAGCATGTCGGTCACCGAACCGTCGGCACCGAGCGCGGTGTTGAGGACGACGGTGCCGCCATTGCCGACATAATCGCCGCTGATGGTCAGCGTGTTGCCGAGGCCGCCAGCGGCGATGCGCACCGTTCCGGCGTTGGTCAACCCGGCAAGCGTCTGGGAGGTGCCGGCAAGGTCAAGCGTGGCGCCAGAGGCGACGGAGAACTGCGAGGAGGTACTGAACGCCTTGGCCGCGCCCGCGGCGAGCGTGCCGCCGCTGACCGACGTGGCGCCGGTAAATGCCGAGTTGTCCGAGGCGAGCACCAGCGTGCCTTGGCCATCCTTGACGAAAGTGCCGGCGCCCGAGAGCACGCCGGCATAGCTGGCATTGGCCGTCTGGTCGAAGGTGAAGGAGCCGCCCGCGCCGATCGAGACATCGCCGCCGAAGCGCTCGGCCGCCGAGACGAGGCCACCCTGGTCGATGGTCCAGTCGAGCAGCGAGGTGCCTGCAAGCGTCAGCGTGCCGGCGCCGTCCTTCACCATCGCGCCTGTGCCGGAGATATCGCCGGCAAAGCTGGCGTCCGCCGTCTGGTCGAACACGACAGTGCCGGCATTGCCGATGTCACCGCGGATCGAAGCCGCGTTGCCGACCAGCGTGCCGGCCAGGATGCGCGTCCCGCCCGTATAGCTGTTGTTGCCTGAAAGCGTCAGCGTGCCGGCGCCATCCTTGTTGATAAGACCATCGCCGGTGATGTTGCCTGACAGGGCAAGATTCGCATCGGTTAGAAACGTGCCGCCATCGTCGCCCAAGACGATATTGCGGGCGCTGGTGAACGCGGCCATATTCTGCAGCGTGCCGCCATTGAAGGTCAAGCCGCCGCTCGAATTACCCAGATTGCTGTCGCTCGATATTTGTAGGATGCCGCCGCTCAGCGTCCACGGCGTGATGGCGGCCGTCGTCCCTGTCAGCGTCCAGGTGCTGTTCCCTGTCTTCTCGTAAAACCCGAACCCGTCGTATTTGGCGCCAGCGCCGATCTGGGACACAGCGAAACTGGTGCTGGTATCGCCGCCCAGCTTGAAAGTGTCGGCGGAGCTGAAGGCAACGACATTGCCCGTGATGGTCGAGCCGGCCTGAATCTCCAGCGAATTGACTCCGCCGGTGAACTCGATGGCTTTGCCGGCTATCGGTGTTCCGCCGCCTGCACCGACGGCGCCGCCGCTGATCGTGCCCGCATTGATGATGGCGATGTTGGCGCCCTTGATCCCCGCGCCGCCATCACCGGCTGTCCCGCCCTGACCACCAGTCCCGCCAATGATCGTCGCCCCTGTCGCATTGATGATGGTTCCGCCCGACAGCAACAGAACACCGGCTCCGCCGTCGCCACCGCCGCCCGTGATGGTTCTTCCGCCTGTTCCCCCAAGCAGATTTCCGCTGTTCTCTATCGTTCCGCCACCGGTCAGGACGATGGCAGCACCGCCACCGCCACCGCCGCCCTGCGAGGTGCCGCGGCCGCCAACGCCGCCCCTGACGCTGCCGCCGGCTTCGACGATTACATTGGCTGACGAAAACATACCGACGCCACCACCTCCGCCACCGCCATTGGAGTTAGTGCCCCCAACGCCGCCGGTGCCACCTGTCACCGATCCGCCGCTGGTGACGATACTGTCCGCCGTGGCACTGACGCCGACACCGCCACCGCCACCGCCACCGCCCCTGGCGGTACCGCCCACGCCAGCGGCACCAGCACCGCCGGTCCCACCGCTGACGCTGGTGGAGATAGTCCCACTTGTGGAAATGACCTGGCCCGTAGCACCGGTCGCACCGGGAACGCCGTTTGGGTCGCCAAATGTCGTCGAGGTTCCTCCCGATCCTCCTGGAGCGCCGTTGCCCGTTGTGAGGTCAACGCCGCCGCCGCCGCCACCGGCGGTCGCGCCATTGGCGGCATTCTGACCTGTGGCACTTGCGGGCGCGCCGTCAACGCCTCCCTGTCCAGCACCTGCGCCGCTGCCATTGCCGCCATCAGCCCAAGCGGGCGCGGCGCTCAGCGCAAGGGCGACAGTAAGGATCGTAATGACAGAAGCGCTGGAACGGAGCGATACGGCCGGCTTGCGGCCGGAACGGATATGCGTGGCGAACATCGGTATGGCCCCTAATATCCGAGGCCGCCGCCCCGACTCATTTTTCTGATTTTTTACGACGCAGAACTTCGCCCCGCAATAGACCTATATTCGGGAGGACTACCAAATCGCTAATGTTGGCAAGGAAAGGCAAGCCTGTGATGTTTGCGCGACAGAATATTTTAAATTAGCTTCTGCTTGTTAAATGGAAGTTCTGTTAAATGACGTGGATCCGCTCGTCGGCTGCAACGTCGGCTATCAGTGACCGTCGCAAGGTTCGCCGTGAATACGGTGGCCGGTGCCGCGCGATGCTGCTGAAGGCAGGGGGCGGCACACGAGCCCGGACTATCAGTTGAATGCGCTTCTGCTGGCTTTGACCGGGATTCACGCTAGGTTGTTCCGGTGGTCGTTGGGCGCGGGGCTTGCCGGACTTTGGCAAGCGACCTGTGCGAAGCCGCGATCCTCGATACGGAGACAAGTTCATGTTTACGGCCAAGGCCATCGACACCTCGGACAAGGCCGCGTTCTACCGCGACCTCGCCACCCAACTGAAGGCGCTGCTCGAGGGCGAGCGCGATTCGATCGCCAATGCCGCCAACACCGCCGCGCTGATCTTCCAGATGGTGCCGGACCTCAACTGGGCGGGGTTCTATTTCCTGCAATCGGACGAGGAAATGGTGCTCGGGCCGTTCCAGGGCAAGCCGGCTTGCGTGCGCATCGCCGTCGGCAAGGGCGTGTGCGGAACGGCGGTCGAGCTCGGCACCTCGATGCTGATCAAGGACGTGCATGATTTTCCCGGCCACATCGCCTGCGACGCCGACTCGCGTTCGGAACTGGTGGTGGTGCTCGAGGACGATCAGGGCGTCTTCGGCGTGCTCGACCTCGACAGCCCGCTGCCGGCCCGCTTCGACAAGGCCGACCAGGCCGGCATCGAGACGCTGGCGGCGATCTACGTGGCGGCGAGTTCTTTCGAGGACTGAAGCGCGGCCTGACTGCAAGGCGGCCGAACCTACGGCCCAGCCTTCAGCGCGCGGTTGAAGGCCGCTGACACCATATCGATCAGCTGCGTGTGGATCTCACCGCGCGATCGTCCTGCACCATCATCGCACACCGGGTCGCCTATCTCTTCGGATACGATGATGCCGGAGGCGCCGGGTTTGCATTCACCGAACATGCTGTAGTGGCTTGCATCCTCGATCGTCGCATAGCTCGCCTTTGAAATTGCTTTTGCGATCCCGGATGCGTCGGCAGTCGCGGGGATCTTGCCAGGCCGGCCAAGGTTGACGATGTCGACCGGAATGTTGATGCCGGCAAAGCTTTTGGTGTCAAAGACATCGGAGGGGGCGGGATCAATTGCCATGGCGAAGCGAATGCGCCCGTCCCTGTTGTCACGGCCGGCGGGCCGCAAATCCATGGCGTGGAGATCGACTCCGCTTTGCCTGACCCATTCGCAAAGCGAAGCGTTGAGCAGGTCCGTATCGCAATAGGACGCGAGCAATTTCGGGTCGACGCGCGCACCGGCTATCGCGAGCGCGGTGTTGCCGCCCATGGAAAGACCGATGACGCCCACTTTGCCTTGCTCGAGATGCGCTGAGAAGAAGGCGTTCTTCTCCGTTGCGGTCAGGGTTGCCGTGAGATCGGCGGGCCGCAACCAGAGTTTCATCGTCTCGGCGGCGGAATTGTTTTTCCCCGTATTTCCCGGATGTGTGGGAGCGGCGACGACGAATCCCTGCCTGGCCAAGGGCGTCGCGATCCAACTCAGGGCTTGCGGGTTCCCCGCCAGACCGGCGCCGTGCGAAAGCAGGATGAGCGGAAATTTTCCGCCAGCGATCGGCGCGTCGCGCATGGCCGAAGTCCCGACGAAAAGCGCGGTGTCGCCTGATATAACCATCTCACCGCCCGGTTGCGCCGGATACCAGACCGTCACATCGAGATCGATGCCGCGCTCCTTGGATGGGGCGGGAAGCTGACGAACGCCGACAATGTCGCCGGCGTCGGCCGCGTGTTGCATCAGCGCCGTGGAAACAGCGATGGCACAGAGCGTGATCCAGAATTTCATTGAAATCTCCGTTGTCGAACACGGGCTTTGGCTGGCGAGCCCGGAGGCTCAGCGTCCGGGCAAGTGGCGGTCATGTTCGATTGCTGTGTTGACGCCCCGATATCAGCGGATCGGTGCGAAGCCCGCGACCTCGATCGCGTTCGAGGACGTGCTTTATCGCGATTGAGCACCGTTCAGTGCGGAATGGCGCTTCCTGGTTCAGCCACTCACGGCGCTCGCGAGCGCGGGCGATTGCGCGCTCCGGTCGCGCCAGGCGAGCGGCGTCATGTCGGTGACGCGGCGGAATTCGCGGTGGAAGTTCGACTTGGTCTGGAATCCGACCGCAAGCATGATTTCCGTCACCGACTGATCGGTCTCGCTCAACAGCCGGCAAGCCTCGGTGACGCGGTACTCATTGACATATTGCGACACGTTCCTGGCCGTGGCCCTGTTGATCGCGGCCGAAATCTGCCGTGCCGGAATTGCGGCACGCCGGGCAAGGCGGTTGAGGTTGAGATTGGCGTCGCGATAGAGCTTTTTCTCCTGCATCAGTTCGTTGACCCTGGCGATCGTCTCGGCATCTTTGCCGGCATCGGATGGGGACGAAGCCTCGGCGGGCTCGGCGGCATTGATCGGCACATGGCTTTGGCTGGCAGCCGCCGCCGCCACGCCGACAAAGACGAGGATGAAAAGATTGGCGACACCGATCACGGTCGCCGCGCAAGCGCTTTGCCCGTACGCAACCTCGAAGGAAACCAGCATGTCGACCATTCCGGACAGGCACAGCGTCACGGCTGCGGCAACTATGGCCCGATAGGCCGGGACCGCCCCGTCGAAAGGGGCAAGACGCAGGCCGTCGGCGCCGGAGCGAAGCAGCCAGAGAATGGCGGCGGCGTAGATGAACTCGATTGATATCAGCGCCACGTCGACCACATCGCGCCAGAAGAGGACCAGCACGAGGACGAGGGCGGCTGGCGTTGCGTGAAGCACCAAAAGGGCCGGCCATCGGCGGTCGCTGGTGCGGATGAGCTTCGAGACGCCGACGTAGAGCAGCGACGGCATGATCGCGGCAGATACGGGCGCGACATAGCCGACTTCGCCGACGCCATAGCCCCACCGCAGTCCGGTGAACACCGATTGCAGCGCGGCTAGCAGGATCAGGCCAAGAAACGGCAGGTTCGGTGCCGCCTCATCCTCCCGCCTAGCGACTCCCCAAAGCAGGATGAACAGCAACAGGGCGACGACAAAGGGCAGGGGCACAAACGGCATGGTCGGTTGGGGCTCGTATGCTGATACGCAGTGGAGCCTAGCCGATGTGGTTTTGATTCCCAAACGCGCTTGCGCGGACCGGGCCTTTGGCTCCCGGAATTATGCTCATGCGAACTTCACCAGCATCAGGCTGAAGCAGCCGATGAACAGGAAGGCCGAGAAGGCGAGCGCCAGCGGGCGCAGGCCGCGTGAGCGCAGCCGCGAAATGTCTGCCTGCAGGCCCATGGCGGCCAGCCCCATGGTCAGCATGATGGTGGTGGCGAGCGCCATTGCCGACTTCACCTCGGCCGGCACGGTGACCAGGCTGTTCAGCGCCACGACGGCGACGAAGGCGGCGACGAACCACGGCATGGGCGGCCGCGCTGCCGACTGACCGCTGCTTTTGCGGCGGGCCATCAGGCCGAGCGCGATGACCATCGGCGCCAGCATGGCGACGCGGGTCAGCTTGGCGACGGTGGCGATCTCGCCGGACTGGGTGCCGTTCTGGAAGCCGGCGCCGATGACTTGCGCTACCTCATGGATGGAGGCGCCCGCCCACAGGCCGAAAGCGTGCTGGTCGAGGCCGAGCATCGGCGCCATGAGCGGGAAGCCGAGCATGGCGACGGTGCCGAACAAAGTGATCGAGGCGACGGCATAGGTGACGTCCTCGTCGCGCGCATCGGTGACGATGTTGGTGGCGACGATGGCCGAGGCGCCGCAGATCGAGGTGCCGGCGGCGATCAGCCGCGCCAGCTTGGCGTCGACGCCGATCAGCCGGCCGAGCGTGATGGTGAAGACGAAGGTGGCACCGAGCGTGGCAGCGACGATGCCGACGCCGCCGGCGCCGATCGACACCACCTGGCCAAGCGTCAGCTGGAAGCCGAGCAGCACGATGGCGAAGCGCAGGAGCCGGCGCTGCGAAAACGCGATGCCGGCCTTGGCGTGGGCAGGCGTGCCGAGCACGTTGGAATAGATCATCCCGGCGACGACGGCTGTTATCATCGGGCTGAACAAAGCGAAGCCCGAGACATTGCGGGCCGAGAAGGCGACGGCTGTAATCATCGCGACCAAGACGATTCCGGGGACGACGCCATTCCAGTCGAGGGATTTTCGTCCTTGGGCGAGCTCGGCGGAAATCAGGCTATTCGGAATATCGTTCGTGATGTGGGTAAAGGAAGACAATGTAATGCTCCGGGTGGGCATGCCGGAGGAATGCCATTCCAGAACCAATCTTTCCAACGAATTATTTTCGTTAGAACGATCGATTTTTACGAACGATAGCTTTGACTAAAGCTGCGCTTCGATGGCCGCCTTGTCGATCACCGACCAGACGTGCCTTATCCTGTCATCCAGAAATTCATAGAAGACGTTCTCGCTGAACGAGACTTTCCTGCCGTTGACGGGCAGGCCGAGGAAGTTTCCGATCGGCGTGCAGTTGAATTGGAGCCGGCTGGCTATGAAGGGCGTATCCGAGATCAGCAGTTGGATGTCGAAATAGAGGTCCGGAATTTCCCGGAAATCCCGCTCCAGCATCTCTTGGTAACCCGCCAGCCCGACCCGGTCGCCATTATAGTGTACCTCGTCATGGACGAAGCGATGCAGCCGCGCCCAATCCTGATTGTTGAGGCAAGCGATGTAGCCGCGATAGGCGTCGGCGAGGTCGGTGTCGGTCACGGCATTGCTCCGGTGCTGGCGTCCTTGGAAAGGTCTCGGTCGAGCAGGAAGATAGAACGACGGCGGATTCAATCCAGATGGATTGCGCTGCTGGTGCCACGGGGGGCCGACTCCTAAAGCGCGTCGCGTTCGCATGGATTCATGCGACGGGTCTTTTCCAGGCATGGAGCCCACCATAGGTCGAGCACGCGCTCTACGACCGCGTCGCCATCCCGGCCAATTCCTTCGCCAGGATGGTGGTGTTCGCCATGAGCCAGCCTGACGAGGTCGACATCAACGAGATCCTTTTAGGCCGACGGCGCGGAAGTATTGAGGACGCAAGGCTTGTGTCCGGATCGGGCGGGAGCGGCTCAGTTTGAAATTTGGCTTTGTGCGAACTCGCGTTCAGGATGGCAACCATCCCCACCGTCTTGTTCAGCGTCCCGGTCATATTTTTCCATCGATCAAATTGCCGTTGGCGCAAAGTATATAGCGATTCCATGCCCAACAGGCGCGAGGACCAGAACCGCGTTTTGCCGATGCGAGACGCGCTATCGATCGAGCGGCGCCTTGACAGCGCCACGCTTCCTGCTTCAGCTTGAGGCCATGCTCGTTCTCGCGCCCGCCACCGACAAGCGACGCCGCCCCCGCACCATGCGGAACGGCAAGCTGATTGCGCGACGACAAAGGCCGGCGGAATAGATCCGGTTCGTTCGTTTCCAGCCCCGCCCGCGACATAAGCCGGTGGGGTTTTCATGTCTGGAGCACTTTCATGACCATCGTTTCTTCCATCCGGCTTCGGCCGGCCGTGCCGGCGGATGCCGCCGCGATCAGGAATATCGTGCGGGCCGCCTATGCCAAATGGGTGCCGGTCATCGGCCGCGAGCCGCTGCCGATGCGCACCGATTACGACAAGGCCGTTGCCGAGCATCCATTCGATCTCGCTGTCGAGGATGGCGGCATTGTCGGGATGATCGAAACCATCCTGACCAACGATCACCTCTGGATCGAGAATGTCTGCGTCGCACCGGATGAGCAGGGCAGGGGGATCGGCCGGCTGCTGCTCGAGCGGGCCGAGCAGAAGGCAGTCGAAGCGGGTCGCCTCGAGATTCGCCTGCTGACCAATGGCGCGTTCGAGGCCAATGTCTCGCTCTACAAAAAGCATTGCTATACGATCGACCGCGAAGAGCCGTTCATGAACGGCGTGACGGTCTATATGAGCAAACGATCGGCAGGCTGACGCAAACAGCCAGATTGCCGCTGGCCCTGGCTCAACGACTGACGCACTGGCTCAACGACTTCGGGGGTTGCGTTTGACAGCGGCGTTTGTGCATCGTTATCTCCAGCCACATATGACGGCCGGTACCGCCACGCGGTGCATCCCAAGGAGAAACCATGTCACACAATCTGCGGTTCTATATCGATGGCGCGTGGGTCGATCCTGTTGTGCCCAACACGTTCGACGTCATAGATCCGTCGAACGAGGATGCCTTCGCGCAAATATCGCTCGGCTCCAAGGCCGATGTCGACAAGGCGGTGGCCGCCGCCAAGCGCGCCTTCAACAGCTTTGGTTTCACCGAGGTCGGCGAGCGGCTCGAGCTCCTGAACCGCATCATCGCGATCTACAAGAAGCGTAGCCCCGATCTGGCGATTGCCGTGTCGCGTGAGATGGGTGCGCCGCGCCAGATGGCGTTGGACAGCCAGGTCGGCATCGGCCTTGCGCATTTGCAGAAGATGGCGGACGTGCTGAAGACGTTCGAATTTCGCCACGTGAAGGGCAACCATCTGGTGGTCAAGGAACCGATCGGCGTCGTCGGTCTGATCACGCCGTGGAACTGGCCGCTCAACCAGATCACCTGCAAGGTCGGTCCCGCTCTCGCCGCCGGCTGCACCATGGTGCTGAAGCCATCCGAGATCGCGCCGCTCGACGCCATCATCTTCGCCGAGATCCTCGACGAGGCCGGCGTACCGAAGGGCGTGTTCAACCTCGTCAATGGCGACGGTCCGGGCGTCGGCCAGGCGCTGTCCAGCCATCCCGACATCGACATGATGTCGTTCACCGGTTCGACCCGTGCCGGCATCCTGGTGGCCAAGGCCGCCGCCGACACGGTCAAGCGCGTGCATCAGGAACTTGGCGGCAAGTCGGCCAACATCCTGTTCGGAGACGTCGATCTCGCAAGCGCCGTCACCAAGGGCGTCGCCAGTTGCTTCAGCAACAGCGGCCAGTCCTGCAACGCGCCGACGCGCATGTTCGTGCCGCGCGACCGCCATGACGAGGCTGCCGGCTATGCCAAGGCGGCTGCGGAAAAATTCACCGTCGGCCCCGCCGATGCGGCGGGCACCAAGCTCGGCCCGGTGGTCAGCCAGATCCAATTCGACAAGATCCAGGACCTGATCCAAGCCGGCATCGACGAGGGTGCGACGCTGGTCGCCGGTGGCCCCGGCCGTCCGGCCGAACTCAACCGCGGCTACTATGTCAGGCCGACGGTGTTCGCCGACGTCACCCACGACATGCGCATCGCCCGCGAGGAGATCTTCGGGCCGGTGCTGACGATCATGCCCTATGACAGCGTCGACGAGGTGATCGCCACCGCCAACGACACCGTCTATGGCCTCGCCTCCTACATCCAGGCCAAGGACATGAAGAAGGCGCGTGAAGTGGCGGCGCGCATGCGCACCGGCAATGTCTACATCAACTATCCCGAGTGGGATGCCGGCCTGCCGTTCGGCGGCTACAAGCAGTCGGGCAATGGCCGCGAATACGCCGAATACGGGCTCGAGGATTTTTTGGAGATCAAGGGCATCGCCGGGTATGAGGCGGCCGAGTAGTGTTTGACATTTTTTGGGGGCGCGGCCGGTGCCGATCCCACTAGGGAACTCTAAGGGCGCGGGCGCGCCCTTGCCATTTGGAGTCCGTCGACCGACCGGGACCTTACCCCTTCTGGGCGCCACAACATGGACATATACCAATTTTTGGTATATGTTTGCATCGTTACCTCAGGGTGAAGCTCATGTCCCGAAATACCTCTGTTTCCCTTGGCGACCATTTCGCCGGCTTTATCGATACGCAGGTTCAGACAGGCCGTTACGGTTCGGCGAGTGATGTCGTGCGTGCAGGCCTGCGGTTGCTCGAAGAGCATGAGGCCAAGGTCCGTGCCTTGCAAAACGCACTCATTGCCGGCGAGGAATCTGGCGTACCCGTTGCCTTCGATAGCACTGCATTCCTGAGGAAGATGCGGGCCAAGCATGCCAAATGAGAGCCGCCAATATCGACTCTCACCGCTCGCCGAAGCTGACTTGGAAGATATCTGGCTCTACACGTTCAAACACTGGTCGCTTGAACAAGCGGATCGGTATCACCACGATCTGATCGGTGCTATCGAGGCCTTGGCCAGCGGCGTCAAAAACGGCCGCCGCACCGAAGTGCGCGAGAACTATTTCAAATATCCCCTCGGTCAACACTTCGTTTTCTTCCGTCAATCCGAAATGATCCTAGATGTCATCCGCATCCTGCATCAACGAATGGACATCGAACGACATCTGTGACGGGCGAAGTGCGTTTGCTACCAAGATCCGTGCGATTTGGCGGGAATGGCAGTGAATCGCACCCTGGATATTGGCCTTTTCAGCAACGATAACAGTGGGATCGTTACCGGCCGCCCGAGAGAGAGCCATCGACTGACAGGCTCCACACCGCGCCTTAATGCCTGAGAATCTTGCTCAGAAAAGCTCGGCTGCGGTCGGTCTTGGGGTGGGAGAAGAACTCGTCGGGCGTGCCGCTTTCGACAATGGCGCCGGCGTCCATGAACACCACGCGCTGGGCGACCTTGCGGGCAAAGCCCATCTCGTGCGTCACCACCATCATGGTCATGCCTTCCTCGGCGACCGCCACCATGACGTCGAGCACTTCGGAAATCATCTCGGGGTCGAGTGCGGAGGTCGGCTCGTCGAACAGCATGATCTTGGGCCGCATGCCGAGGCAGCGCGCGATCGCCACGCGCTGCTGCTGGCCGCCGGAGAGCTGCGCCGGATAGGCATTGACCTTGTCGGCCAGCCCGACCTTGGCCAGTAATTCGCGGCCGGCCTTTTCGGCCTCGGCGCGCGGGATCTTGCGGACATGGATGGGGGCCAGCGTCACGTTTTCGAGCGCGGTCTTGTGCGGGTAGAGGTTGAACGCCTGAAAGACGAAGCCGATCTCGGTGCGCAACTGCGTTATGTTGGTGGCGGGATCGCCGAGGCGCTGGCCGTCGACTACGAGGTCGCCGTCCTTGATCGCCTCCAGGCCGTTGACGCAGCGGATCAGCGTGCTCTTGCCCGAGCCGCTCGGGCCGCAAACGACGACCACTTCGCGCGGCTCGACGCTCAGCGTAATGTCCTTCAGCACGTTGAGCGAGCCGAACCATTTGTTGACGCCGCGAAAGTCGATCATGCCGGTTTTTGTCAGGCTTGGGTTGCTCATGGCTGTTGGCCCTTTGGAATTCGCTGTCACAGCTGCACCTCGCCATGCGCCGCACCCATGCGGCGTTCGAGCCGGCGGGCAAGCATGATCAGGGGATAGCAGACGATGAAATAGCCGACGCCAACGAGGAAGAAGACCAAGAGGCCGTTCGGCACACGCTGCACCACCAGCCAGCCGACGCGGGTGAGGTCGGTGAGGCCGATCGCCGAGACGACGGAAGAATCCTTGATCAGCAGCACATACTGCCCGACCAGCGGCGGCAGCACGATGCGCATCGCCTGCGGCAGCACCACCTGGCGCATGCGCTGCCAGCGCGACAGGCCCGACGCGAGTGCCGCCTCGACCTGGCCGGTCGGTACCGAGCGGATGCCCGCGGCGACGATCTCGCAGATGAAGCACGCGGCCAGATTGGTCAGCGCGATGATGCCTGCGGTGAAGGCGTCGAGCTCGATGCCCAACTCCGGCAGGATGAAGAAGATCAGGAAGATCTGCACCAGGAACGGCGTGCCGCGGATCAGATCGACCCAGGCGCCGATGGCGCCTGATATCAACCGGTTGCCGCCGGTGCGCAGGATGCCGAGGCCGAAGCCGAGCGAGGTGCCGAGCACCAGGCTGATCAGCGACAGCACCACGGTCATGCCGAGGCCGCGCAGGGCCAGTGGATAGGAGCCGGCGAGGCTTTGCAACTGTTGCCAGATCATGTCCGCGCCCCCGCGGTGCCGAGCCAGCGGCTGGAGAGGCCAGCCAGTCCCTTCAGTCCGTAATAGAGCAGCAGGTAGAAGGCGGCGATGGTGAGAAAACCTTCCGCCGGCATGAAGCGGTCGGAGGCGAGCAACTGGCCGGCGCGCGTCAGTTCGGAAACCGAAATCAGTGACAGCAGTGCGGAATCCTTGACCAGCACGATCGCCTGGCCGAGCAGCGGCGGGATCGTCACCTTGAAGGCTTGCGGCAGGACGACCAGGCGCATGCGCTGGACATAGGTCATGCCCGAGGCGACGCTGGCTTCCACCTGGCCGCGCGGGATCGACAGGATGCCGGCGCGAATGATTTCAGCGATATAGGCGCCGCTGTTGAGCGATAGCGCCAGGATGCCGACGACCAGTTCGGGCAGGACGAAGCCGAGCCGGGGCAAGCCGAAATAGAGGAAATAGAGCTGCGCCAGCAAGGGCGTGGCGCGCACCGCGTCGATATAGCCCTTGGCCGGCACGCGAAACAGCCAGCCGCGCTGCAGGTTCATGGCGCACAGCACGATGCCGACAATGAGCGCGCCGACAAAGGACAGCGCCGACAGCCAGACGGTCGTGATCAGACCCTGCCCAAACAGAGGCAGATATTCGACGATGGTGCGGAAGCTGAAATTTTCGAGCATGGGCGCGCGGCGGTGAAGAGGGAAGGGCGAATAGCGAATAGCGAGTAGCGAATAGCGAATAGCGAATAGCGAATAGGGGAGTAGAGGAGTAGGGAGCAGCAGAGCATGGCCGGAACGGCCATTCCCTACTTGCTACTCCCTATTCGCTATTCCCTTACTGGCTAATTCCTCAGTGATCTTTCTTCCAGGCGTCGGAATTGACCCAGTAGTCGAGGTTCTTCTGCAGGCGGCCGTCGATGCTGACCTGGTTGAGGAACAGGTTCATCCAGACCAGCAGTTCCGGCTCGTCATAGCGGGTGGCGAAGGCAAGCGGTTCCTTCGACAAAAGGTCCGGCATGATGGTGAAGGAGCCGGCCGGATAAGCGGTCGACTGGCCCTTGACCGCCGAGATGTCGTTGACGCCGCAATCGGCCTGGCCGTTGTTGACGGCGTCGAGCAGCAGCGGACCGCCGCCCTTGTAACTCTTGATATCGGCATCGGGGAAGGCGGTCTTGGCTTCCTTTTCGCCCGTGGCGCCCAGCAGCACGGCGATCTTGGTGCCCTTGGCCTTGCAATCCTCGGTGGTCTTGAACTTGCTGTCGGCCTTGGTGAAGACGGTGCTGCCCGTATACATGTAAGGCGTGGTGAAGGCGACCTTCATGCCGCGCGCCAGCGTCGGCGTCATGTCGGCGACCAGCAAGTCGGCCTTGCCCGAAAGCAGCGCCGGGATCAGCCCGTCCCAGTCGAAGTCGAGGAAGGTGATCTTGACACCCATTTCCTTGGCCATCAGTTCGGCGAGTTCAACCGAACTGCCGGTGCGTTCGCCATTGGCGCCGACCAGTGAGAAGGGAGGTCCCTGGGTCTGCACGGCGACGCGCAGTTCGCCGCGCTTGGTGATGTCGTCCAGTGTTCCGGCTGTGGCGGCAGTGGTGAGCCCAGCGAGCGCAAGTCCGGCGATGAAAAGTCTGGCAATCTTCATTTTGGTAGTCCTCCTTGTTTTATTGTTCCACGTCTTCGTTATTTTTCACCCTTTGGGGGTGCTTTTTTGAGCGGCGGCGCCGTTGTCGGCGGCGGCCACCGTTCGAAAATCCTCAGTCCCAGGCCACCGTTTCGGTGACCTTGATGCCGCGTCTGGCAAGCTCGTCGAAGAAGGGCTCGTCAGGCACATCGAGCAGCGGATTGAGCAAGCCGGGTCTGGTGATCTCGCCACGCGCCAGCATCTGCGCCACGATGCTGGCGGGATAGCCGACGCCGAGGCTCATGCCGAACAGGCCCGAAGCCAGGTCGCGCTCGATGATCAGGTCCGACGTCACCGTCTTGGCGCGGCCGTCTTCGAGCCCGGAAAAGACATTGCGCATCACGCACAGATCCTTTTCGCCGGGGCCATATTGCAATTGGGGCCCGAGCAGCCGGCCGAGGAATTCGCGCGGACTGTTGGAGGTGCCGGGTACCTTGTCTTCGGAGAGGAAGCCGAGTTCCTTCAGCGGCGCCCAGAAGGCCGACCATCCCGGCCAGCGCAGCGTGTAGCGGCCGGAGCGGCGCAACCCCTTGGCTGCGTCCAGCATCTCGACATAATGCAGCGCATCGCCATTGGGGAAGGCTTCCAGCCTGCCGAGGCCCGCGACTTCGATCTCATGGATGAAGGGATTGGCGTGCTGCTGGCCGGCCGGCACCGCGACGCGTTCGCCATCCTCGATCATCACGCTGTCGCGGTTCTGGCTGACCAGGACCATGTCGAAATTCCAGCTCACCTTGTAGCACAGTGGTTTGGCCATCGCCTTCGGCTCGGGGATACCGCCGCAATAGGAATCGATTGCTGTGATAGAGTCGAACTGCCTGGCGGCGCGCGCGTAGAGCACGAGGTCGATGCCGGGGTCGAGCCCGCATTCGGTCATGATCGAGACGCCGGCCTGTTCGGCGGCCGGCGCCAGGTCGGCGATCGACTTGGCGTAATTTGTGGTAACCAAGGGCGTGCGGGTGGCGATCGCGGCCTGAACCGCCTCGCGCATCAATGGCTGCGGCAACAGGTCGATGACGGCGTCGACATCATCAAGTACATTGGCCAGCGCCGGGCCGATCGCGCCTTCAGGCACGACGAAGCGTACGCGGGCAAGATCGGTCAGGCCGGCAAGCCGGGCCGGGCCGTCCGCTGCGGTGTCGACGCAGACGATTTCCTCGACGCCGTCGCAGGCGACGAGGTCGGCGATCGCCGCGCGGCCTTGCAGGCCGAGGCCACCGAGTACCGCGATCTTCATGCCGGCTCCTTGCGGTCGTCCGACCAGCAGCCTTCCGGCAGGCTGACCCATTTGTTGCAGGACGCCATGACGACGAAGGTCTCGCTGCGCACGACTTCGCCCGGTTCGCCGGCGCCCGGGATCAGCTCGCTGGTGACGCGGTAGAGATCGGCGACGTCGCCGGCCACCGTCACATCGACGATGATGTCGAAGCGCCCGGTGACCACCGAGGCCGAGTTGACGAAGGGCAGTTCGGAGATACGCTGCGCCAGCTCGCGGGCCCGGCCGCGTCCTTGTGCGTTGATGCCGACAATGGCCGAGATCAGTTCGGGGCGCTCGGTCAGATTCAAAAGGCCGACGATCTTGAGCAGGTTGCGGTCGAGCAGATTGCGCAGACGCGTGCGCACCGTCGGCACCGAAATCGCCAACATCTCGGCGATGCGGTTGATGCCCGGCTGTGCGTCCTGCGACAGCTGTTTGACCAGCCGCCGATCGGTCAGATCGAGATGTTCCCGCAAAGTCCCGTCTTTCATAAAAGGAAAAAACTTCGGCAATTTTTTTGCCAATGTGCAAACAAGCTACGTCACGAATTTTTGAAATGCAAGGCAATGATTCAGTGTTGATGGGGATGGCGGCGCCGCTGTGTGCGGTCACTGGTCCGACCTCAGACCAGCGTTGAGGCCAGCATTTTTGCCTGCGGCGTTAAATCGTCGAAGCGGCGGGCGCAGAGGTTGAGCTGGCGCGTCGCCCAGTCGTCGGTCAGCCGCAATGTGCGCAGCGTCCGCGCCGAACGGCGCGCCGCACTTTCCGGCACGACGGCGATGCCCGCACCTTGCGCGACCAGCCGGCAGACATTGTCGAGGCCGGGCACGCGGACGCGAAAATGCAGATGGCCGCCAAGGCGGGCGGCCTGGCGGGCGATGTGCTCCTGCAGCGCATGGCCGGTGCTGAGGCCAACGAAGGGTTCGCCGAGCACGTCGCTGAGACTGGCTGCACGCAAGCCTGGAAGGCCAGGCCAGTTCCGCGCGGCGATCACCATCAGCCGATCGATGAAGAACGGTTTCTGCTCGAGATGCGACAGACCGGCCCAGGTTGCGGCGATGCCGAGATCGGCCGTGCCGCTGGCCACGGCTTGCGCGATCTCGTGGCTGGGGCGCTCGTCGAGATCGATGTCGATCCCGGGGTGCGCGGCAAGGAAGGCAGGCAGGATGTCGCGCAGCAACTCGGCTGTGGCGGCGGTGTTGGCCATCAACCGCACGCGGGCGCGGAGACCCGTGGCATAGGCGGCGAGGTCGCCGGCCATCGCCTCGATCTGGTTCTGCACCGCCCTTGCATGGTGCAGCAGCGCCTGTCCGGCTGCCGTCGGCACCACGCCACGGCGGCGGCGCTCCAGCAGCGGCGCGCCGAGCCGCTGCTCCATGCCCTTGATGCGGGCGCTGGCCGACGCCAGGGCCAGCCCGGCAAGTTCGGCGCCATGGGTGATGCTGCCACGCTCGGCTACCAGCAGGAACAGCCGGAGATCGACCAGATCGAAGCGCATTTTTTTGCTCCTGCAAACGGTCCGGCGCCCCGGGGGAGGCGGTCGGTTCCTTGCGCCAGCCTTCGTTCTGGCCGAAGGCTGGCAGCGCAACTTCCACATTGTGATCGGCCGAGATCTTCGTCAAACAGTTTTGCGTAGAGGTCTGTGATGAGCGAACGAGCATCAGGCCGGTTCGGCCTACTTGAAGGCGCGGCGATTGCTCTGGCAATTGCGGTGGCCTGCTTTGCCATGGCGCGGGCGGAGCCCGGCTTGCAGAGATGCGCGGCGACGACTCCTGTCAGCCGCGATGCCGCGCCGGCAAAAGCCACACCCGAGGCCGCCAGCCCGGATGCCGACGCCACGGACATGCTGCTGCATGACTGATCCCGCCCTGAAGATGCCACCATGCTGAGCGCCGGCGTCCTCGCCTGGATCGGCGCCGTCTTCCTGACAGCCGGCTTCGTCAAGGGCGTCGTCGGCATGGGCTTGCCGACCGTGGCGATGGGATTGCTGGCGGTGACGATGCCGCCGGCGCAGGCCGCCGCTTTGCTTTTGATCCCGTCGCTGGTCACCAATCTCTGGCAATTGCTGGCCGGGCCATCCTTTGGCGGCCTGTGCAAGCGGCTGTGGACGATGACGGCCGGAATCGTGCTCGGCACCGTAGCCGGTGCCGGCCTGTTGACCGGCACGCATACGGGCGTGGCCTCGGCGGGGCTGGGCGCGGCGCTGGTGCTTTATGCGCTCGTCGGTCTCGCCAAGGCAGGCTTCATCACGCCGGTGCACCACGAAGTGTGGGCGTCGCCGCTGGCCGGCGTGGCGACCGGGTTGGTTACCGGCGTCACCGGCGTCTTCGTCATCCCGCCGGTGCCCTATCTGCAATCGCTGCGGCTGGACAAGGAGGACCTGATCCAGGCGCTCGGCCTGTCCTTCACCGTGTCGACGGCAGCGCTCGCCATCGGGCTGTTCAGGACCTGCGCTCTGGCGTCGCCGACGGCGCAACTGGCGGGGTCGATCCTAGCGCTGGCGCCGGCTCTGGCCGGCATGTTCGCCGGCCAGGCGCTGCGCCAGAAGATGAGCGTCGAGACCTTCCGCAAGATGTTCTTCGTCGGGATGCTGGCGCTGGGGGTATATCTTGTGGGCGAGGCTATGCGCTAGCGGACGCTTTGCAGCCCGCGATCGTCAGCTGAGACTCGCATTGAGATCGGCGAGCGTGACCATCAGCGTCAATGGCTCGACCAGAGAAGGCTCGAATCCGACAGCCAGATAGAAGGCTCGGGCGTCTTCGGATATGGCGTGCACCAATATGCCTCTGATTCCCAGTATCTCAGCGGCCTGGAGTATCCGTAGACCGGCATCCCTCACGAGCGCACGACCGATGCCTCGGCCATGATGTGCCTTGTCGACCGCCAACCTGCCCAGCACCGCAACCGGGATCGGATCGGGCATATTGCGCCGGAAGCGACCAGGAGCTTCGACCATCTTCACGCCGCCGCTGGCAATGGCGTAGTAGCCAACGACACGGTTGCCATCGCAGGTCACATAGGTACGGGATGCACCGCCCGCCTGATTGGTCCGGGCACGTTTTTTCAACCAATCGTCGAGTGAGGGTATGCCCGATAAAAATTCGCTGAGTTCGTGATGTTCCGCGATCGGAACCGGGGCCGACAGCGTCACGCAGCGTCCCATGGAGCGTTTGTCGTCATGGTGCGGCGCAACCGATCGTTCGATTGCGGCGGCGCGTCGAGACGGGTCAGAAACGCAGCGTAGACATCCGGCTCGACGGTGAACACGAGCCGGTTGAGCAACGCGTCCTCTGCGGCCCGTTGCGACGCTTCAAGCATGAAGTCGGTGCGATTCTTGCCGAGCAGTTCCGCTGCACGGTCGATCAGATTACGAACTTCCGGCTTGACGCGGATATTGAGCGGAACGCTCTTCGGCAGCGGATGATGTGACGGTGGCATGAATAGCTCCCTTCTTCGTCCAGACCATAGCAGACTGTAATGACATTGTCATTACAGTCGCGCGGCTGAGATTTGCGGACAGGTTTAGCGCACCACCAGAACCGGGATTTCGGTGTAGGACAGCACTTCCGCCGTTTGGCTTCCCAGAAGCAGCTTGCCCAGTCCGCGACGCCCGTGCGGGGCCATCACGATCAAGTCGCAGCCTCGAGCCTGCGACAGCTCCAGGATCGCCTCGGCGGGCCTCTTGTCCTCGACATGCACGACCTCTGCGGAGACGCCGGCCGCGTCCGCCGATGCCTTGCATTTGTCGAGAACCTCCTTGCCATATTTGCGCGCCTCTCCCTGGTAGGCGGCCAGTTCATCGCCCGCGGCAAAGCCGGCCATGGCGCCGCCCCAGGCGAAGACCGGGAATTGTTCGGAGACAGTGATGAAAGTGACGGCGGCACCAAGGCCGCTGGCCAGCGCCAGGCCGTGGGCAACGCCCCTGCCGGCCAGTTCCGATCCGTCGGTGGCAATGAGCAGATGTTTGTACATGATGATCTCGACCTGTTGAGCAAGGGCCGATGCCCTTGGGTGGCGTGAGCCTTGAAGCGGCTACCCCTGATATAGTTGCGGTATAGGGCTCCTCACAGGTCCAGCCTGACGCGGATCAAAGCCAGGCGACCACGCACTTTGTACCAACCGAATTCCCCTTTCCCATATCGTCCCCTAAGGTGCTCGCGACATCGAAAGGCATCTCATGAGCAGCGCGTTTCCCCAAATCCATCTGGTCCGGCATGGCGAGACGGCGTGGAGCCTTTCGGGGCGGCATACCGGCCGCACCGACATGCCGTTGACGCCCGCCGGCGAGGCCGCCGCGCGGGATGTCGCGGATCGGTTGAGGGGTCTGTCGTTCTCAGCCGTGTGGTCGAGCCCGTCGCAGCGCGCCTACAACACCAGCGTGCTGGCCGGCTTCGGTGCCGAGAGCGTCAAGCAGGACGATCTGCAGGAATGGGACTACGGCGCCTATGAGGGGCTGACAACAAAACAGATACTGGCCGAGCGGCCCGGCTGGACCGTGTTTCGCGACGGCTGTCCGCAAGGCGAGAGCGCGACCGATGTCGGCGCGCGGGCGGATGCGATCGTCAGACAGCTTCGTGAAGCTGGCGGCTCGATTCTGGTGTTTTCCAGCGCACATTTTTTGCGCGTGCTGACAGCACGTTGGCTCGGCTTGCCGCCCGAAGGCGGCGCGCTGTTCGTGCTCGACACGGCCAGCATCAGCGTGCTCGGCTACGAGCACGATCTGGGCGAACCGGTCATTCGGAAATGGAACCAGAAGTAGGGCGGCAGTAACGCCGGCTCGGCGCAACACGCCGTCGCTTCGTCATCCAAGGGCGGAGCAAGGGGCGTAGCGACGCAGCGCAGCCCCGGGGATCCATGCCGCGACTTCAAAGCGTTGCTACGGTGCAGAATTGTGTCCGCTGCATTTCACGGGTCTTCGCGACGGATATTCGCTCCTGCTCCGCCCCGTGGTTGGGGGATGCTTCGTCCAATTCCAAATGTCTCTACTTGTCGAACTTCCTGATCGCCTCGGCAGCTTTCTGTCAGGAGATGGATGCGATGATCATTTGTTCGGCTCGGGCCAGACGGGCGGCAGGCCGAAGGCGGCGAACAGGTCGGGACCGAGCGGACCAACATAAACAGTCAGCGAGGCGATCTGGCCGTCGGCCGGCTCGATGACATGCAGTGACTGCGCGCGCCACTCGGGATCCTGGTGGCGCCGCGCATAGATCGCGACGGAGGGCTGGCCGTTGGCCCTGGTGGCGACCGCATGGTAGCCGGAGAAATTGGCCCAGACAGTCTCGAAGAAAGTTCGGATCGCCCGGCGTCCCCGGTACCAGTCCAGCCATGGCGGCATGTGGTAGGTGGCGTCCTCGCGCAGCAATTCGACGAAGTCGTCGAGATTGGCGGCCTGCCAGGCCTGCATGTAGCGCTCGAGCAGCAGGCGCTCCTCGCGGTTGGGCCGATCGCGCTGCAGGGGTCGTCCTTGGGGATAGCGCGTCACCAGCGTTGCCCGGGCACGCTGCAGGGCGCTGTTGATTGAGGTGGTTGAGCCGCCCAGCAATTGCGCCGTCTCGAGCGCCGACCAGCCCAGGACATCGCAGAGCAAAAGGGCGGCGCGCTGCCTGGGCGGCAAAAGCTGGATCGCGGCGACGAAGGCAAGCTGCACGGCTTCGCGGGTCTCGTAGCGCGCTTCCGGACCGGGTTCGCCGTCGACGAGATCGGGCAGCTCGACGTCCGGGTAGGGCTCCAGCCATGCGAGCTCGGCGGCGGGTCCGCCGGCGGCGCGCCCCTCGGTCGGCGGCCGTCCGGGCGGTTCGAGAATGCGATACGCCGTGGATCTTGCCTTGATGGCGTTGAGGCAACTGTTGGTAGCGATCGTGTAGAGCCAGCCGCGCGGCGAACCGCGCCCGTCGAATTGCGAACGGCCGCGCCAGGCTTTCAGGAACGTCTCCTGGACGAGGTCGTCTGCCTCGTGCAGCGAACCCATCATCCGGTAGCAGTGCAGCTTGAGCTCGCGGCGGTGGGCCGTTGTCAGGCGCTCGAAGGCCAGCCGATCGAGGATCGGCTGGCCCAGCGGCTCAAGCGGGCCGGGAGCATCTGTCATAGCGAGCCTGCAGTGCTGATTTCGGCCGGCATCCTGCGCGCCTCATGCCGCCGCCGCAAGGCCGCTGCCGCTCACCGTGAAGGAGACGCCTTGCAGCCTGCCACCGGCGAGCGTGACCACGGCGCGCCCGACATCGGCCGGCGTCTGCACATCGGTCATGCTGGCCAGAAAATCCGCCGGGCTGATCCCGAGATAGGCCGAAACGCCTGTAATGCCGTGTTGGCCGACGCCGGTGCCGGCCATGATGCGCATCGGCACCAGCGCCATGAAGCGAAGGCCAAGGCCCAGCCGGTCGGCCTCCTTCTGGCTGTGGGCGGCAAGAAACATCTGCATGCGCTTGGCGCCGGAATAGCCGGCGGAATTCGGCGGCCCGCCGCTGAGCGCGGCGCCGCTGGAAATCAGCACTACGCGGCTGCCCGGCTTCAGCCTGCCCTGGAGTGCCGCCTTGCAGAACAGGAAGGATGCCTTGACGTCCATGTCCCAGTTGGCGGAAAAGTCCTCCCAGTTTTGTTCCGGGATAGGCGCTGATGGGGCCAGCGCGCCGGCGCAGATCACCAGCACGTCAGGCTGCAGCGCTGCGAACACCGCCTCGGGCGCCGTGTCCTGCGTGGCGTCGGCGGCAAGCGTCTTCACCCTGGGGTGCTCCCAGGACAGTTCCTGAAGGGGTTCCGTGCCACGGGCGACGGCGAGCACGGTCGCGCCCTCGCTCAACACCGTTTCGACGATGGCGCGGCCGACACCCCGGCTGCCTCCAACAACAACGACATTCTGACCTTGTAACGATCCCATGGATCACCTCGCTTTTGCGGCCCGGAGGATTCCGGTGCCTGTAGGTGAAGACAGCGGAGGTGGGTGGGAATCATCGGTGAGGTGCAAAAGTTTTTTCTGCGGCGCTCTCAAGAACCCACCGCCACAGAACGCTACCTTGAGCCCGTTCGCTTACCCGCTCAGCAGCGCGAGTTCCTCCGGCGTTAGATGCCGCGCGCTCCCCTTGGCGAGATCGCCAAGCTGCAGGCGGCCGATGGCGATGCGGATCAGGCGCAGCACCTCGATGCCATGCGCCGCGAGCAGGCGGCGGATGTGGCGGTTGCGGCCTTCGTCGAGCACGATCTCCAGCCAGGCGGTGCGGCCACCGCTGCGCAAAAGCTCGATCGAACTGGCGGTCAGGGTCTCGCGGTCGACGGTCACGCCCGCGCGGAACTTGTCCAGCATCGCCTCATCCGGCACCGTGCCGATCTGCACGTGGTAGGTCTTGGGCAAATGCGAGGCCGGATCCATCAGCCGGTTCGCAAATTGTGTGTCGTTGGTCATCAACAGCAGGCCTTCGCTGGCCTTGTCGAGGCGGCCGACCGGCGAGACGAAGGGTAAATCGAGCCCTTCGAGGCAGGCATAGACGGTGTCTCGCTGTTGCGGGTCGTCGCGGGTGGTGACCAGCCCGCGCGGCTTGTTGAGGATGAGATAGACCTTGCGCTCGGCAACAATTTGCTCACCGTCGACGACGATGCGGTCGCGGTTGAGGTCGACGCGCAGTGAGGCATTGCGCACCACCTTGCCGCCGACGCGCACGCGGCCTTCCGCGATCAGCACCTCGGCCTGCGTGCGCGAGCACAGGCCGAGCTTCGACAGCGCGCGGTTTAGGCTGACGCCGGACGCCGCCTGCCTGCCGCTTGGTGGTGTCCGCCGTGGTGTCATGGTGCCGTCTGTGTTGGTGGAGCCGACAGATGCCACGGGCCGCGATGGCTTCGCAAGCCGTGCTGCTGCCTTCGTGCGCAGGGCATGAAGCAGGTGACGGCATCCGCACCGCCTGGAGCGGCGATATTGTCGCCGCCGCTCCCGCGATAGTCTGCACCGCATGAGTGAGTCTGCCGCGCCGATCATCAAGACAATCGTCATCGCCGCCGCGCCGGCCAGCGTCTGGCATGCCAATCTCTACTGGGGCCGACCTTGCAGATCCTGAAGGCGGTCTGCGAGCGCGCTTGAGGGCGGCGGGCGTCATCGCGGCGGATGGGTCATCCTGCCCTTACTCTTTGGGGTGTCGGGCGAGAGCCAGCGCGCGAATACGGTCGGCGACGGCGCTGTCGACCGGGTTGTAGACGGTCAGGCTCAAATCCGGCCGGCCGTCGACCGCGAACCCCGAATATTCCAGCTCGATATCGCCGAGTTCCGGGTGCTTCAGGCGCTTTGTCCCGTCGCCGTGGCTGAGCACGTCGTTTTCGCGCCACAGCGCGGCAAACTCGGGGCTGACGCTGCAAAGCTCGTCGACGAGCTGGGCGACCTCTGAGACCGCGCCGGCGCGGGCCGCATCGGCGCGGAACGCTCCCACCACGAAACGGGCGAGGCCTTCCCAATCGTGCTGCTTGGCACGGATGACAGGGCTGCGGAACATGAAGCGCAGGATGTTGCGCTGGCCGGCGGGCAGGGCGCTGTAGTCGGTCAGCACGACCTGCGCGGCGCGGTTCCAGGCAACGACATCCCAGGTGGCGGTCTTGATCAAAGCGGGGCTGGCATCGAGCGTGTCGATGAGGCGCTGCAGCCGGGGGCTGACGCCCTCGACGCCCCTGTAGCGGACCTCGGGCGGGCGCCCCAGCCCGAGCATGAAAAGATGTTCGCGTTCCGCCTCGGTCAGCAGCAGGCCCTTGGCGATGCGGTTGAGGACATCGGCCGAGGGCGCACCGCCTCGGCCCTGTTCCAGCCAGGTGTACCAGGTCGGGCTGATGTTGGCGCGCTGGGCGACCTCTTCGCGGCGCAGCCCCGGCGTGCGTCGGCGCCCCGAGAAGCCGAAGGACGCCGGATCGAGCCGGGTGCGCCGGTCTTTCAGGAACGCTGCCAGTGAGCCGGCGGAATTGGAGGGCATCCTGTTAGCCGTTATACCATGATAAGGTCACTACTTTAATAGAATAATAGACCAGCAATATTACGCAGGCAACTGTGCAGGAGATTTTGCATGCGTATCTTTCTCACCGGCGCGACCGGTTTCATCGGGTCGGGGATTGTTCCCGAACTCATCAAGGCGGGCCACCAGGTGGTCGGCGTGACCCGGTCCGACGCCGGCGCCGAGGCGCTTGCCGCAGCCGGCGCCGAAGTGCATCGCGGAACCCTCGAGGATCCCGAGGGCTTGCGCGACGGCGCGGCTAGGGCGGAGGCCGTGATCCATACGGCGTTCGACCATGATTTTTCGCGGTTTGCCGACAACTGCGAAAAGGACAAGCGCGTCATCGCGGCACTCGGCGCCGCACTCGCCGGATCCGACCGGCCGCTGGTGATCACCTCCGGCGTCGGCATGGGCAGCCCCGGACACGGCCATTTGGCCAGCGAGGACGTCTTCAACACCAGCCATCCCAATCCGCGCATCGCGTCGGAACTGGCCGGCAATGCCTTGCTGGAGGCAGGCGTCAATGTGTCGGTGGTGCGGCTGCCGCAGGTCCACAACCCGGTCAAACAGGGCCTCATCTCGCCGCTTATCGAGATCGCGCGTCAGAAGGGCGTCTCGGCCTATGTCGGCGAAGGCCGCAATCGCTTCTCCGCGGGCCATCTCCTCGACGCGGCGCGCCTCTATCGTCTCGCCGTGGAAAAGCGGCAGCCCGGCGCGCGCTATCACGCCGTCGGCGAGGAAGGCGTCGAGGTGCGCGAGATCGCCGCGACGGTTGGCCGGGGCCTGAAATTGCCGGTCGTTTCGATACCGCCGGAAAAGGCGGCGGAGCATTTCGGCTGGATGGGGATGTTCGCGTCCATGGATCTGCCGGCCTCCAGCCAGCTGACCCAGGCTCGGCTCGGCTGGCATCCGACCGGCCCGACGCTGATCGCCGATCTCGAAGCCATGCAATACGCCGCCTGACGGGCTGAAGCCTCGGCGACAAGGCTGGCGAGATACGGCTGGTAACAGTCAGGTTACCGGCCGTTTTGCGAGCGCTCAACCAGGCGTGACGGCGTAGCGCAGATGGACGACCCCATGCGTCAGCGCCTCGCAGCTCTTCAGGGACAACTGCGTCTTGCCCGCCAGGCCGCTCTCGCCGAACTCGACGAAACCCTGGTTTGCCGCGCGCCCGTCGAGCGCCGGCGCGACGAGAAGGCTCAACTCATCGACGAGCCCTGCCGCGAGGAAAGAACCGTTGATGCCGGCACCGCCCTCGAGCAGCAGCCTGCGGATGCCGAATTCGCGGCCGAGAACCTCGACCATCGCCGAGAGATCGATGTCGGCGGTTTCCGCGACGACATAGGACACGCCGTCGGCGGCGAGCTCGGCCAGATGGCTGTCCGCGACGTCACGCCCGAGCAGCACCACGACATGGTCGCCGCCGATGTCGGGTTTGGAAAAGTGAAGCCTGCCCGAGGTATCGAGCGCCACGGCATAAATGCCCGCACCGGCCCGCGCGAAATGATAGGGCCGGTCGACCTTGCCGGCATTGGCCGGCGGATGCGCGACGGCCTTGCTCATCTCGGCCATGGTGACGCGGCCGACGATCCAGGCGTCGCCCGCGAGGTCATTGTGGATATGCTCATAGAGGCTCGACCATTCGGCCAGGGTGCCGTCGGGGCTCCTGGTGTAGCGGCTCGGGTGGAGGCTGCCGTCAAGGGATGCCAGCATATGGCAGATGATTTGCGGCTTCATGCAATTCTCCAAATCGTGGGCTTTGAAAGTTTAGGCCGTGTTGTCGTGCATATCGTTCTCCCAAAACCGGTGCCACTACTGGGCGATCCGCATTGTCCAGAAATAGTGCCGGACCCAGGGAATGGAAGCCAGGCGCGCCGATCATGCGAGACGGCCGCCACGCGGTGTTGGGGCAGCGCACCGGAGCCGATCGGCGAAGGGCAGGAAGCCCGCAATTCAAAAATCCGACAATTCCGATAAGTTGCCCGGCAGCTCTGTTATATCGATGTTGCACAAATGATTGACCCTGGGCTAGCATCCCCGCGCAGGCGTCGGTGGGAGGCTCTTTTTTACAGCGGCGGCCAGCTGGAGCGGCATGCGTTTTCGGGCGCAGGGAGGATGCTCCAACACTTTGAACCGACGCATGATCCTTCCTGAAACCGATCCCGGTTTTCGGGGGCGTGCGTTCTTGTGGAGGAGGATCCCATGAACAGACGCGAATTCCTGCTGTCGTCCGCGGCCTTTGGCGCCATGATGCTTGCCGCACCCTCGGTGTTTGCGCAGGACAAGCTCACCATCCTGGGCTCGGTGCCCAATCTCGGCTTTCCGTTCTTCGTGCACATGCTGAACGAGATCAAGGCGGAAGCCGCCGCGCAGGGCGTCAATTTGACCGAAAGCGACGGCCAGAACTCGGCCACCAAGCAGACCGCCGACATCGAGGCCGCCCTGGTGCAGAAGGTCAACGCCATCGTCATCTCGCCGCTCGACGTCAACGCGCTGGCGCCGGCGATCGAGGAAGCGGTCAAGGCCGGCGTTCCCGTGGTGACGATCGACCGCCGCGTCGACGGTGTCGAGGGTATTCTGGCCCATGTTGGCGCCGACAACGTCAAGGGCGGCGAGGCCGAAGCCCAGGCTATGGTGGCGGCGTTCCCCAACGGCGCCAAGATCTTCCATCTGCAGGGCCAGCCGGGTGCCGGCCCGGCGATCGACCGCAACAAGGGCGTGCACAATGTGCTCGATCCCCTGAAGGACAAGTACCAGATCGTCTTCGAGCAGACCGCCAATTTCGCCCGCGCCGAGGCGCTGTCGGTGACCGAGGCGGGGCTCGCCGCCAACGGCAAGCCGGACGCCATCGTCTGCGCCAATGACGATATGGCGCTGGGCGCCATGGAGGCCTGCGCGGCGCGCAACTTCACCGACGTCAAGATCTACGGCTTCGATGCGCTTCCCGAGGCGCTGGTCGCGGTGCGTGACGGCAAACTTGCCGGCACCGTCGAGCAATTCCCCGGCGAGCAGTCGCGCACGGCGGTCCGCATCGCGGTGGCGTTCGCCAAGGACAAGACCGAGCCCAAGGAGAAGCTGGTGCTGCTGACGCCGATCGTCATCGGCAAGGACAATCTCGACAAGGCGGAGCGGATTGGCGAGACGAAGTAGAACTTGGCGGGGATCGGCCGATTCGCAAAGCCGGCGGGACAGCACCCCCCTCTGTCCTGCCGGACATCTCCCCCGCAAGGGGGGAGATCGGCTGTTTGTTCTGCTTTCGCCAAATCTTCAACGCTGCAAGGAAGAGCGCCACAAATGACGCTGCCAATCTCCCCCCTTGCGGGCAGGGCTGTCCGGGGAAAGTTTTGAGTGAATCGAAATGCCGCATGTGCATGCCCCGTAAAACGGGGTTTGTCCGTCTTCTCT